>NZ_JBFRRH010000123.1:0-200 GCF_041472995.1 Vibrio sp. 10N.261.46.A3
ACCAATGGCTTAATTAGACGCTTTCTACCGAAGGGAACAGACTTTAATGACGTCAGCGATCAGGAGTTGTCGAGAATAGAGCATATTCTGAATACTCGCGGGCGTGAGTGTTTAGGGTTTTATTCACCTTACGATATATTTATGCAGCACTTGAATACTGCATAATGGGTAGGGTGTTGCGTTTCATGTGGCGGAGGGCC
>NZ_JBFRRH010000124.1:0-2506 GCF_041472995.1 Vibrio sp. 10N.261.46.A3
GAAATCGCTAAACATCAAGGCGCTGCACTTTCAGTGGGTAAGAGGCCAGGATTTCATTCATGGCTTGATTGATGTCACCGCGCTTGGTGACCATTGGGTAAACTTGGTCAAAGCGGTAATCGGGTAAATCTGGCTGCGCTTGCCATTTCCAACCGTATTGTTTTGCTGCAAAGGCGCCCGCTTGTGACAGGGTCTTACCTTGCAATAAAAACAGTGTGACAGCGTCACGCTTGTAAGGGTGAAGTGCCGCCATCTCTAATGAAGGCTTAGGGGTGTAGGTGAGCGCATCGAGTCCATCCACTTGATAAGAGAGCGCGGCCACGGCTTGACCTAGCGTGCCCTCTTTCACAAATGCTTCATGAGCCGATTGAGAGAGCGCCTCTTGAAATTGAGGGACTTTGGCAATGGCAACATGCTTAATGCCACCGCGATTCATCCAGCGAAGGAGCGCCGTTCGATAGGTTTCCCCCACTTTGACTTTAAAGGTTGAGCGACCAGGGTGTAGCGTGAGGTCTTTATCATGGCGCTTTGTTGTAAATCGGGCGCCGTGCGCACATTCATTGGCGCCATGGGCTCTGGGATAACAGGCGGCGGCTCACTCGCGCATCCGACTAACGTCAGTACGCCAATGGCACAAGGTATCGCTTTCATGTTCTTTTCCTTGTTGTTGTTCAATAAGGAAACGATACCAAGTTCAGATCGAGAGTCACGGATTAGACGGCACGAAAATAGTAGAAAAATAGTGCCGCCTAATCCTTGACTTTTTATATACCTGTGAGTGAGTTTTGCTGAGGAGTGTTGGTTGCACCAATGCGGTGCAAAAAGAAGTGCATTTATTTAAATGAGAGAAAGGATTCACTGAAAGTTGATGAGATAAGGAAATAAGCGCAGCATTTTCTTATCTTATTGGCTTTGCAGGTAGGGCGAAGCCCGTAGGACGGCATAGAGTCCTGTTTTGCAGAAAGAGAAAACGCCTCACAAGGAGGCGTTTGAGTGATTAATTAATACAACTAAAATGTCAGAAAAGGACAAAACCCATCGTCAAACCAGTGATCATAATGATAATCGTCGTTAACGCCATGTTGTTTTCTATCCACTTATCCATGAGGCTACCTCTTTTACGATTTCAAATTTGAGAACACCACCAACAGTTAGCCAAATTATAAGCCACCTTTGGCAAAAACCAAACTCCCTCAGTCGAATTTCTGAATTTATCTGCCTTATCTTAGCTTGCTCGATTTCAGGTATATTGTTCGTTTCATTTTCTTTATCAGTCATTATTCCCTCAAAGGCTCAACCACCATAGGACGATAAGGATAATACATAATCAGGCCCTACAACATCGCGATCCCCGTACACATCCTTTTCTTCAGACAACTCTAGTGCGTCAGAGCAGGTATCAATGACCACGCCATTCTCATAGAAAGCTTGACCGCAAAAACCACACCCAGCTTCACAATACGTATGTATCAGATCCAAATCAAATCTGTCGGCAAAGGATTCTGCCCATTCAGAGCACGAGCCCCAAGCTGTATCAAACTCCATACTAACACATCGTTCCGTCATGAGATTCAGGCTCACCGTTACAATCTCCCATTTGGTACCGAGATCTTGAACGTTGGCATCGTAACCAGACATAACACCATGCAGCCCCTTGCCATTGAATCCCCCCAACTCTACCCACAATCTAGGACGAACAATTTCCCGTAAGTCCAGTTGGGTTTCATCAAGAGTGGAAGGAGTGGCTAACTCAGACCAAAGTGTCGAACATTGCTCTTGACTCAGCTCTCCCTAAGGCCAGAAGCCAGCCGTTTTCAAAAATTCAGTGATACTCACTTGCTGCGCTTGCATCAAAGAGCGCCACTCCATTTTTTCCAACTGACACGCTGAATATATCTCATTGATATGCTCGCAAACCTCATCCGTTAAACGAGGGTCTGACACCATTAATGAGACAAATTGGTCATAGTACGCGGCTTTGTCGCAGTCTGGCAAAGCCAGCCAATCCTCACTCAACCAATTAGGGTAAGGCGAAAACTCAACCGCCTTCGTTGGCAATAACACTCTACCCACACCTGCAACAAAGAGGTGTAACGCTTGATGAAGCGCTTGGCGATAACGAAACGATTTTTCATTCCTCTCATCCCAATACACTTTTACCGTTGCAGCACTGCGTCCAGATAACTCAATTTTGTTTACACACCAGTTTGGCATCGTCTTTTCCTTTCATTAAATCAAAAAAAAGGGACGCCACCTATCGGGAGCGTCCCGATAGGGGTGGTCAGCGCAAGCGCTTTACTTTTTACATTGTGATGATTGTCTTTGAATCTCTTCTCTCAACTCTTTCTTCACACGCTCCATATGATCATGGAGTCGCATTTCGGCAGAATGCAGATCGGATTGCTTCAAAAGTAACATCAATATATTGATAGGTACGGCTATCATCATGGTGAACTCCTCGTCAGTAGCAGAACACCCAACCCATGACAGAAGCGGTGCCCTGCAA
>NZ_JBFRRH010000125.1:0-531 GCF_041472995.1 Vibrio sp. 10N.261.46.A3
GTAAGCGTCTTTAAATCGACTCATTCAATCCTTTTAATAAACGTCGTAACCTTTAACTTTGATCGTTAAAGGTACTCGAAAATGTCTCAGCATAGATCTCAACAAGAATGGCTACGCCTTGTGCAGAAGTATTACAATAGTGAGCAGTCTGCCGCTCAGTTTTGTTTAGAGCACAATCTTCATCCAAAAACGTTTGATAACAACCGTCGCAAACTACACCACTTAGTCAACATGCCTAAAAAACGAGAAGATTCACTTTCCGAATTCGTTGTTGTTGAAAAAACAACCAAGCCAAACACCAAAACCGAGCAACTGCCTGCCTCTACGTTACCCACGGAATTACGCCTTGAAGCCGGGGCCTGCTCTCTTCATGTGCCTCGTGATGTCACACCTCAGTGGCTCGGCCTTCTATTGAAGGAGCTCGCAGCCGTATGAAAATGTTCCTTGATACCTCTGTTATCTATCTCCACAAGGCACCCGTCGATTTTAGAAAGGGCATTAACGGCTTGAGCTTTATCGTTGAACAGAATA
>NZ_JBFRRH010000126.1:0-577 GCF_041472995.1 Vibrio sp. 10N.261.46.A3
ACCTAGGATGCGTAGCGCTATGCGCGACTGAGCCCCTTTTAAAGGTGAAATAATCCGTTTCTTCGCCCCGTCAGTTTCACTCTAATAAAACGCTCTCAGTCTCGCCTACTCAACGCATCCAAGAGCATGCACTAAAATTAACAATTCCCCTCTCTGGTTCGGCACTTTTCAGTGATTGAATTTCTTAACGCTTATAGAGCACTTTCATTCCCACATAACAATTAAACCCCGCAGAGGGGGCGCATGGGCGATTGATTTAGGAAACGAAAAGCAGAGCGTCACACGCTGACAATTCGACGAACTAGATCTGTCACTGCGTGCAGTGACAGATCTTCAGAGTCTCGATGCTGACTGGTTTCAAAGCTTATTTTGAAAAGTGATAGGTCGGTGATAGACCGAAAAATTGATGATTAGCGGGATTCGGATTTTGTCCGACAAGCTCCAAAATCCCCGATCTACGATGTGACTCAGCGAGGCTTAGATTTGTTTTCTGACGCACTCACTCCGTTCGATTGTCGGATCGTAATTTCTAATGAAAGGGCTGCGCCCATTTCACGAGAAATCACAATCTCATAGG
>NZ_JBFRRH010000127.1:0-54634 GCF_041472995.1 Vibrio sp. 10N.261.46.A3
CTGTTGCTGTTGCTGTTGCTTCTGGCCTAGCTAATCAATCAACAAGTAATCAGAATTTTCATATCCAAACTATTAGTATTACCTCTCACATACCTTCAATTAACTGACTTTAAATAGTTCAGTAATAACAGGCTGACCTTAATGAAAAATGTTCCACTATAATTTCGAAAATTAATTTCCCCACTTTCAAAGTTTATCTTTTGGATATGGGTTAATTTTATTTAAATGGCTCATAAAAAATTAATGATGTACATTAATTGTCACTATTAATATTTTTAATACTGCTTCATTAACCTTTGGTTAATTTAAATCCCAATAAAAAATATGATGGTTATTAAAACAGTTTAATATAATCTAAATTAAGTGGTTTAGCGTATTGCTATAAAACCACCCAAGTTTTGACTGTTATTTAATCTGTATTGTGCAATAGAGATTATTTTAGTTTTTAATTTTGCGATTTACATTTAAAGCGTTGAATTTAAGGGATATTTTTATAAATATAAAACAGTGATTTAGGTCTGCAATTCCAGATGGATAATATTGTGAGTGAGGAGTTAATTAGTAAATATACGCCCTAGAAATCGAGTCGAATACTGTCCATATATTTCAACTTGAACTTCAAAAAGTTGCTATGCAACTAATAACAATAAAATAATATTAGGGTTTATATGAAAAGCACATTCAAGCTGTCTTTAGCTACTGTTTTAGTTTCTTCTGCAATGGGAGCTCATGCAGGCATTGCCATTGTTGATACAGAAGAAGGTAACTTCTCTGTCGGTGGTAACGTGGAGCTGAACTTCAACTACCAAGATAGAGAATCGAATGATAACGGTGACGCAGAGTTCAACCAAGATGGTCGAGTTCTGATTGAGTTCGCTGGCGAAAAGTACACCAGTAATGGTCACTATGTTGGGGTTAAAGCGCAGCCTCTATTTGAAAGCACAGGCAATGTAGCACTCGATGATGCCTACTTTGAGTTCGGCAAAAAAGACGGGTGGGCGATCAAAGCGGGTCGTTTTGAAGCCTACGATATGTTCCCTGTTGGCCTCGATGTTTTCCTAGAGTATTCAGGTGATACCTCAAATGAACTTTATACGGGTGGCAGCGCTTATGTGTATCAGATGAAAGAAGCTCGCGGTCGTGGTTCTGATGGTCAGTTGATGTATAGCCAAAGTTTTGGGGATCTGTATGTCGAAGTAGGAACGATGATCGGTGACCGCTCTGACTTGTTCTCTGATAGCTACCATGGTGTGGACGTAGACCACGACAACGCAAAAGATGCCTTCCTTGTTCGCCCGGTTGTGTCATATAAAATGGGTGACTTTACTGTTGCAGCCTCAATGGAAACTAACTTAGTCAGCGATGCTGTTGTCGATACCTTGGGTAAAGATATCTCTGACCGAACTGGTTACGGCCTAACAGGTAATTGGTCTAATGATGCTTGGAGCGTTAACGCTAACTTTGCTTACTTAGATGCTGTCGATGAAACTAATGCAACCGCGGGTTTGAACGCGCTTTATAACAACTTCGGTATCGGTTACATCTATGGTGCGAACGAATATGATTCCACATGGGCGAAAGGCGATGTGACGGTTAACACGGGTTACGCATCTTATGAGTTCCAGAATGTACTCGAAGTACAAGACTTCTCTGTGCTTCTTGGTACTTACTACACGACAGTCGACAACGAGACGACCAATACGTCTGCGTTCTCTGAAGACGATGATTTTGGTGCTCGCGTACGTTTGTACTACGAATTCTAATATCAGTTGATTCAATTCTACTGACAACCCGCAACTGTGCGGGTTGTTGTTTTTAGGGCGATACGGAAACTAGAGAAATTAAACGTGGGAAGACAAGTGGCTTAATACAAATTAAGCCGTTACTTTTTGTCTCGGAAGCTCATGCTCTCATTGTTAAAAGGCGTGTGGTAAGTGCATTGGTAGTTGATGTCGATGATATCGCTGACGATGAACAGCTCACCCGATGCTAAGAAACCTCGGTTGGTGATATTCATCGCCGCCGCATTTTTTTTGCAGCCGAGCAACTCCGCATCTTCTTTAGAAACGTTGATCGCTTGATACGTTGTTAAGTAGCTATCGATCTGGAGGCCTTTCGCTAGCGCATGTTTCTGGATTGAGCTTTCAATGATCTCGGCATTCATCTCTGGGAAGACCCTGACAGGGATCTTGGCTTCTTCAATCTGTACTACTTTGTTGTTAATCAATCGAAGCCGTCTAATTTTCCAAATGTAGTCATTGTCGTCTAAAGAAAAAATCTGCTGTTCGTGGTTATCGGGTAGCGCTTTATTCAGTTGGAGCTTTTTATAAGAAATCTCTTCAAAACTGTTTTCAGTGATAGAGTTGTACACCAGTGGTGTACCAATGAGAGAAGTGTTGACGAAGTAACCAGAACCCACCTTAGATTTCACCATGCCAATAGCCTCTAGCTTGGCTAGTGCTTTACGAATCGTGAAACGAGATAATCCATATATTTCAGACAGTTCTCGTTCTGCAGGAAGCTTATGGCTGATACTGTTTTGGCAAATTTTGCTCACAATATCTTGAACAACTAATTCATATTTTTTCATTCTAAAAACTTAAAAAAGCACTCATGGTGATTAAATTATAGTTAACTAAATCAGATACTCAGCGCATTCCGAACTAGCCGATAATTCTAACATAGAAGGCCAATTAGATGATGAGAAATAGGGTGTTTTGGAGGGCGAATTCAAGGGTTACTTCTGGGTGTGTGACTTCATTCTCTTTCTTGGTTAGATAAGGGAGAGGGCGAGGTTACCTGTAAGTAGATAATAAAAAAGCCACAGCATTTACTGTGACTTTTGAACCTGACTTGAAGATGTTTAAGTGGTTGCAGATGATAGGGGGGCATCTGCAACGCCTAATATCTAATGAGTGTGGCTGCTATTTACCCACAAAACCGTTGTACAACATGTAAAGGTGCGCTGCACTCCAAGAGAAGTTATTCGCGCCCTGAACCTCACCCGTTTCTGGGTTGTAGTTTTCCTGAATCGGGGTAGCTTCTGTTAAGCCTTGCGCATTTTGGAATAGCTTGTCGACCATTTGACGCGCTTCCACACCGTATCCATAGTTGTCCATACCGCGTACACCAAAGTAGAACTGATCCAGCCATACGCGACCACGCCAGTATATGTCTGGGCCGTAAGCTGGGTTGTCCATTGATGCCGTACCTAGCGGAATCTTAGGTGAGTTAAACTTGCTGGTATTTAGCATGTTCTCTACGACTTTATCCGCGTGTTCTTGAGTCGCTGCGTTGTTGAATAGTGGTGACCAACCTTCAGGTCCCATACCGCGCTTCACCAGTACCGGACCTGCACATTGGTTAGGGAGTCCATTTGGTACCACTTCAATATCGTAGTAGAAGCCCGTTGACTCATCGTACATACAACGGTTGATGTATTCTTTGGTATCGGCCGCTTTTTCTGCAAACTCAGCGGCTTTGTCTGCTTTACCCAATACGTCGGCAATTTGTGACAGGTATAGGTTGTCTGAGTACCAGTAAGAGGCTTGATCTACCGACTCTTGCATTAATGAGTAACCAGATAAGCTGTCTGAATCATCCGTGTTTTCGTTGAACTTCACCTCCCAGTCTTTCTTCGCCAGAGCCAGTTTGTCCATGTTCTCAACTGAATCATCAAGGTAGGTCACCACTGAACCATCTGTACCCATAGCCATGTCATACGTATTGTCGAAACCATTAGTGTCATGAGCGTAGCGGCCCATTTGGTCTATCACTTCCGCTTTTTCTTGAGTCGGTTGTTCAGATAATCCTTGTAGGTTATCGATAGTGTCGATAAAGCCGAACACGCCTGCGTTATCACGACCCGACTCCCAACCCGCCGCTACTTTCGCTGGGATACTCATTGCTGTGTAATCACCAGTAGTCAGCAATTCATTGTACTTCTCGATACTCGTTTCTTTGATCCACTGGTCGCCATTAGCTTCGTCTTTGTATTGGAACTTCATATCGTCAACAGACGCATCTGATCCCCAAGAACCGTCATTCACGTCACCTGTGAAAACCGTGTGGATTGGATCTTTCGCTGCGCCGTATTCTGGAATGCCGTTCTTGTTCGTATCACGAGCACGTAACCACCAATCGTGGAACGCAACTAGCTTCGGATACATTTCTTCCAGCCATCTTTGTGCTTCTTCTGGACGATTATGTTCGTCTTTCAGAGCGGTATACACTTCCCATACCGCCCATGCTGCCAGTGATGGTTTGGTATTTCGTTCATTCCAGTTCAGGCCATCGGTCGCTTGAGGGAACACTTTTTTGTATTCCGCTGACATGCCTTCCCAGCGTTCTGCTGGTAGGTTGTACGTCACAACATCAAGCAGGTAACCTTCATCCCAAGGGCGTACTGGATCATCAGATTGCACTTGGTATTGGAATACAGTGCGAATGTTTTCCATCGCTACATCTGGGTTGAAGTGAGACATCGCATAAGCTTGCTTCCACGTATCCCACGGCCATGTCATATTGCCCGAGAAGTAAGGGGCCGTAACGGAAGGTGTAACGGTGTCGTGATCAATTGCACCCGCAGCACCACGCCAGTTCGCGTTTAATGTTTCCATTGCTTTTACTGCAACAAACTCATGTTCTTTTGAAGCCGCATCGTTGGTGAGACCGTTTTCTAGATATTCTTCCCAACGCATGGCTGAATCGTGCATGTAACCTTTTGGATCGGCCATCACCTTATTTAGTTTTCCAAACTCAGACGCTTGTTCTTTGGTGTTTTGAACGTGAGTGTAAGCCGTGTATAACGTGATCTCTTCGCCATCACCTAGAGAGGCCGTTTGCACGAAACCTTTCTTGTCGTCATTGATGGTAGAAGTTTCTGGTTTGATAGAACGTGTCACTTCGAACTTTGAATCGCCAGATGTCAACAATGACCATGAATCACGAACTGCGCCAAAAGAGACTTCTACACCATTGTCTGTCGCTGTAATTTCACGGGAGTAAGTTGGGTAAGCTTCTTCAACACTACGAACTGTGCTGTCTTCATTCTTATATGCCGTGCCATCATCAGCACGATAGTTTTGCATCAACTCACCATCCCATTCACCTTGAATATCAAGCTTATTTGGGTTTTTGATGGTGGTTTTTACAAGAGAAGTACGATTAGTCACAAAACGCATTTCTAGCTCGGCTTCGATACCGTTATCGCCTGTATACGCTTGAATCAACGCACCTGGTTGTGAGTATGCGTTTGTCAGTTCTAGCGGCATAACCTGACCATCAACAGCCAGAGACAAGCGGTCAAAACGTGCTGCCATGAATGACACGTATTCTTCGGTCAGCAGTGCTGTACCACCTAAAGTTATTTCACCACCTTTGGTGTCTAATGTGTGACCGTGCCATGAGCCGTTATCGAACATCGGAATGTAGCGCAGGTGACCACCGTGTAAATCACGCAATGCCACTGGCACCCCAGCACGATCGATGGTGTTGTGGAATTCGGTCGCTTTAAGTGGAGCATCCACATTCGAACTATTATCGTTACTGTTGCATCCGCTTAGCGTTAGAGCAACGCCGACAGCAACCGCACATAAAGACGTTTTAAACTGCATGTTATATCCTTCATTTATAGGTTTTTGAACCTGATCAGGCGAAAAAAGGTCGAGACATGCCCTGCCGAGTTTCGTGATGAAGATTCAGCCTTATTTATTTCTTTTATTGGTATGAGAAAAGAACGCTTATTTACGTCGATTCTTTTTTATTCAACTTGTTTAAATAACAAGTAATTAATTATTGTTCTTTTGCCATCGATATAGCTTTTAATAATTCACCGTTAATATTTGGAATCGTATCAGAAAGAAATATCTGATTACCTGGTGTATAGGTCATCAACACATTTCTGAGCCGTTCGCTGCCTTCACCGTTCTTGTTTTGTACATCAAACTCAATCAGCTTGTTGTATACTTCATTCGCCAGTTTCTCTTCTTGTTCTTCAGTAATAGCAATGCTTCCCATACAGATAGGGGGACGTACATCATGGCTGAAAACTTCATTTCGAAAACGTTTAGCGAATAAAGTGTCAAGCTTAGAACCTTCTTCAAAAATAAAACGACCTTGATCTTTAAATCGGTATTGGTCATCACCTTTTAATTCAACGTAATCCATCATTTCTAATGCGCGAAAATATATGGCGACTGACGTATGGCTCAATTGGTAGTTATTGGCAATATCTTGTGGTGACCACTCTTTTCGTCGTAATAGATACAAAAAGTCAAACAAATATGGATATTGGTTAAATATTTCACTGTTGATATCGGTGATAAATTGTTCGTTCTCTTGCTGTAGCTGTTTACCTCTCATAGATAGTTCGACCAAGTCAGTATCTAAATGAGTGGCATACGAAAGTATTTTATCCAGCCCTAAAGACGTATTGTGCAGTTGCCTTTTAATGGTTGAGAGAGGAATTGCCATCCCAGCAGAGAGGTCGGAATAACAAATCCCTTTCTCTTTGATTTTCTCTCGTAAAGCAGCAAGTAAATACGTTGCAGAATTATTCATCTAACAATGCCTGTTTTATTTTCTTCAGCATCCCTGATAATAAATTCAAGAGGTCCTACTCTTGTGACTCTGGTTCCAAATATTTACAACATTTACTATGAGTTAGATAATTTCCAAAATTGAGATTTTTACTTGTTGTTATCTGTACAAGTTGTACTCAATGCTTTTAGTTTTTATCTATTTTTAGTACGCGATGAGTATAATTGTTTTGAGGCATAAAATTAAGTTCACGATGGTTTTTAGTAAAGTTTTCTTTCGAGAGGTTAATTTATTAGGTGGGAAGTATCAAAAAGCTGTACTCAGGAATTTTGTCTAGTTTGATATCACAAATTATTCGATAGTGACTGGTGTTTCATTGAATTGGTGACCAGTAAAAGTCTTGTTATAAGGAATAATTAGGTTAGTTAACTGGCGGGTGTGGTTCTGGAAGCGTAATCATATTATATAATTATTTTCCAAATTTTTATGTATTTATTCCATTTATTATTCGACCTGAAAACTATTTGGTGCTTCATTATTCTCTTTCTTGGTTGGATAAGGGAGAGGTCATCTGCAAGCCGATAATAAAAAAGCACGCCCGATAGGACGTGCTTCGAGTGTTTGAGCTTTGTTGGTTGCGAGCTACATAGCTAAGTTTTCATTTCTTAACTTGGTTAGTGTTTTTAGACGCTTTGTATACTCTTTTTGGAACTCATCAGGGTCAGCGCCCTCAGATACTTGAGCGTACACTCGCATCTTGTTACCACCGTAGATCTTGGCAAGATCATCGTTACTGTAACCGCGTTTCCACAGTTCATCAGTAATCGCCGCTAGGATCTTCGACAGTTCGCCATTACCGGTAGCGCCTTTGTTGAACGCCTCAATCATGTAGCCGCCATCGTCGTACATTTTCGCGTTCTTGGTTGCGAAATCCACAACCATTGCGGTAGAGAACATATCATCAGTTGCGATACCTACGTGGTCAACGCCTACCAATTTCACGTAGTAGTCGATCATATCTGCAGCTTGCACTGGAGAAATATCTTCAGGCCAAACGCCGTCCATCATCCATTCCGTAAAGGTTGGGGCAACGTAGCCACCTGATTTAGCCGCGCGTATCGCTTCATCGTCAGGAATAGCACGGTAGCAACCTTGTGGCGTTGCATCTGGCTCACTCTTATAAAGCCCAGCAGGCACTGAGTGCGTGTAGACAAATGGGGTTCCAGGATACTTCTCTTCCATGTAATCCATCGCGTCATTTGCTGTCTTCGAGCCTGTGTGGCTGAGATCGAGAATGACCTGATACTCGACCATTGAATCAATAACAGACTCGCCCCAAGGGGTTAGACCAATATCTCTACCGTTAAATGCAGCTAACTGACCTGAACCTGTTCTGAAAATGTCGTTATACGCCAAGATCATGCTTTTTAAGCCCATGTCTTTTAGAATCGCCATTTTGGTCACATCTTCTTCCAAAATAGTGGCGGTTTGGCTGTTCCAAAGTACGGCGGTTTTGCCTTCAGTGTGGGCTTTCTCAATGTCATTATTGGAATGTGCGATGATGAAATTGTCAGGTTGTTTTGCCATCGCAGAGCGGTGTTTATGATGGTGAAACAAGAAGTCATCGAAGTTGTGATCAGCAGCGGTAATGGTGTATTCATGCCCTGTGATACCTGCATCACGAGCATCTTGGAAGTAATCCAACAGTTGTTGCTCGTCCTGCCAACCTGCACCATAAGGGCTCGCGAGCATACCAATGACAATGGTGTCTTGAACAAATGTTTTAGCCTTATCTGATGCAGGCCAGGTCTTACTCTCAACACTTGCCTGTGCAACACCAACACTCATTGCAATGCTTGCTGCTACTAACGTTATCTTTTTAAACATGAAAACCTCTCAATTACTGGCTTAAGTCCATTTATATTTATGCCTAGATTTAATAGTAGACCCTGACGGTATCGTTGAGTTATTTAAAATTGATAACCCTGTCATACTTTGTAATCAAAGCGTTACGTCCTGAATTGTGATTTCGCCTTAATGCTAAAAACTTAAAGCGCCTCTTGTTAACTTGAGGTAATAGTAGCTAAGCTAGAAAAGTAAAATGTGCATTTTGTGCCACTGAACTTAGACTGTATTGATGCAGATATTGGGTTGAGTTGTGGGTTTAGCTTGTTTTGGACAATACAAAGGAATCGTGAACTGATGCTTGAATTACCATTGATTGCGAAGAGTGTTGTGAGTCATTTTCAGCAGTGCGTGCGAGAAGATAAGTCATTAACTCCATATCATGCCGCGATAGAAGCGCTCGCAGTTCAAGTGAGCATGCCATTCTCAATGGATACTTCACCTGCTCAATATGTCTCGTTTAATGTGTTTACGCAGTTCTTAGAGGGGGTGAGGAAGGTATTACCATCTGAGGTGTTTGTTTCTGCGTTATTAGGCAATGCTCAACGTGCCGCTCTCGAACTCGATTTTTCCAACCTTTTAGCTCAAGATTTTCTCTCCTTTTTTCCGTTTGAACAATGGTCAGTCGAATCGTCTTCACAGTCATTAAAGCTTTCATTTCGAGTATCTAATAGCTCGCTCAATGGTATTGAAGCCGAGCTGTTTTTGATCGTTTATAGCCACGCTTATTTTAAATCTCAACAAACTGATATTGATAAGCCGATTCGTTACGACTTAGTTTCAGTGTCGGCGAGTGCGTTAAGTGAGTTGAGAATACAAACGGAAACACCACAGTTCATAGGTCAAAATGAGACGAGCATTTCGTATAACCCCATTGATCGAGATTGCTCAATCAAAGCGGTATCAACGGCTACTACTTCCACCTTCAAAGTGACACAAGCATTACTTCCTTATATCGGTCGAGTTGATGTAGATTTGGTGATGTTTGGTCAGATAAACCGAATGGGCAAGCGCACAATTCAGAGGGCGCTTAGTGAAGAGGGGACGACCTTTCGAACCATTAAAGAGACCCTGTCTTTTGAATTCGCCAAGCGCGTTATGACTGAGCAAGATTATTCGATCTCAGATATTGCACTTCACTTGGGATACGCAGATGCCTCACAATTTATAAGAGCGTTTAAGCGATCGAACGGAATAACACCACTTCAATGGAAAAAGAACAATAAAAGTATAGGTGACGGTATAAAATTATAACCCTTCTATGTATACTGTCTTTCGTTCTATAACGTAAGGTACTGACTATGAAAAGATTAAACGGTTTTTCCTTACTTGAACTTGTTGTTGTCGTCGTGATACTTGGCATTCTTTCTGTGGTTGTTGCCCCTAAATTCTTAGGGCTTCAGTCAGACGCGAGAGCGGCGGCATTAAAAGGCCTTAAAGGGTCAATGGAAGGTGCGGCTGCGATTGTTTATGGCAAAGCAGCCATTGAAGGCGTAGAGAATCTACCTGTTTCTTCAAGCCAAGGAACAACGGTCAACGGAGTCCAAACTGATTATGGCTACCCCACAGCGTCGGAAATGGGAATAGGAATCGCGGTGCAAGGTTTAAGTGGTGAGAACAGTGATTGGAAGATGTTAGGCGCTCATGCTGCTTCGGTTCCTAATGAGGTGATTGTCTACTCTTTTGACAACGCGCAGCCAAACGAAACCTGCGTCGTTATTTATCGTTCGAACGCCTCTGCCGGAGCACCAACCATATTCTCGTCGGAAGCCGATTTATGTTAGTTATTTCTTAGCTTATTGATATTGAGAAGGCCGTCGTAATGATGGCCTTTTTTGTACTCCATTGATTGTATATTCTACCCAAGGCTTTTAATTTATAAACGTTCGCTATGAATCTTTATGTGCGGCACTTTGTGCCGCTTTTCCATCAATGACATGGTGATAACGGGAGTGTGTATGAGTTCTAATGAAATCAAAAACGTGGTGTTTGATGTAGGCAATGTCATTGTGCGTTGGGCACCTCTGGAGATTACCCGGCTTACTTTTGGCGATACTGAAGAATTGGAGTCTCGAGCTCGTTCTATTTTTCAAAGTACGATTTGGATGGATTTGAACAAAGGGTTCTTGACCGAAAGTGAGGCCAAGCTTCGTTATCAACAAGAACTCGACTTGTCCCCGTTAGAGTGCGATCGCCTGTTTTATTACGTTAAGCAAACGCAGATCTTATTGCACGATTCAGTTGAACTCATCGAGCGTGTAAAGCGATCGGGTTATGGTGTGTACGCGCTTACCGACAATGTGGTCGAGATTGTTGAATACTTAAAAAATACTTATCAATTTTGGGCGTTGTTTGATGGTGCGGCAGTATCTGCTGAACTTGGTTTGCTTAAGCCACAACCTGAAATCTACCAAGCGCTGTTATCGAATTATGGGCTCAAAGCTTCAGAAACCGTCTTCCTCGATGACATGCCTTATAACGTCGAGGGTGCGAAAGCTGTGGGTATGGCTGCTATTCAGTTTACCGATGCCGTTCAGTGTGAAAATAGCTTGCAGGCGCTTGGTGTGAATTTAATAGATTGACGCCTTGGCGAATGAGTTAAATTTGAGGATGTAGAAAATGAAAAGATACCCACCTAAGTCTATCGTTACATTCTTGTTTTTGACTATGTCGGTGCTGGTTTTAGTGGTGGCTGTCGTGCTTCAAATCCGCGGTGAGCAAGCATGTGATGGTTGCTATGAATCAGATAAAGGACAGTTCAAGTTTGTCCTTTATGATGGAACTTCACCTGCGATAATTCCAAGTATTCACAACGAGCTATTGCTCAAACAGATTCCTTTGATGAAGAGCTTCGGTCTTGACTCGTTACCGGTTATAACGGTGAGAGTATGGCAAAGCCAAAAGGCGTACTTAGATGAGCAAGAGCGTAGTATTGGTCAGCGATATGCGTTTTCTACAGGCTACATCGAGCCTCAAAGTAATGAAATCAGGCTGCTTTATTTTGGTGGCGAAATCCAACGAACGGCACTGCATGAATTTGTGCATTTACTGACACTTCAAGTTAACCCCAATTTCGTGAACAACCCTCGTTGGTTGTGGGAAGCCGTGGCTATCTATAAGTCTGAAGATTACTGGTTCCACATGAATAACCGGAATGCAATCAAAGCCCGTTTTGATGGGCTTGTTCAAGAGTTATGCATAAACCCTAATGGTGGTGCAACAATCTACGAAGTTGGTTATACCATCGGTGAATTTATCGAGCGTTCTTGGGGAGAAGAGGCTTTTATCAAGCTCATAAAGAGTAACGGCGATGTATCTGTAATAACGAATGAGCCGATAGAGTCGCTATTTTCAGGGTGGAAGGATTTCGTGAAAAATACCTATCTTAGCTCACCACAAACCGAGTATGAGAAGGCTTTAGAGCGAAGCCCATTACAGGCCTCAGAGCAGTGAATGAGATAAACTGTGTAGAAAGTTAACTGTATGATAGAGCAATGCTGCTTATTAGATTAAGAGCCATGTTATTGAAACATGGCTCTTTTTAGATTTGGATACGCGCTTTCTTGTTTAGTCGCGGGTTTGTTCGGTATTCAAGTGTCGAATCAGCTTCGCTGGTGTGCCGCCGTACAGGCAATCCGGTGGTACATCACTGTTGACTACTGAGTTGGCTGCGATAACCGAGCGAGCGCCAATCGTCACGCCTTGGTTGATGACTGAGTTTCCACCAATCCACACATCGTCTTCGACTGTGATAGGTAGGCAGAAAGTCTCCCACTTACGGCGGCTGAGATAATCCAATGAGTGAGAGGCTGTATAAAACTGGGCACTTGGCCCCACCAATACATTGTTGCCAATTTTGATATTCGCGCCATCAAGCATTACCACGTTCATGTTGATAAAGGTGTCGTTACCGATCTCGATGGTTTTGCCAAACTCGCAATGAAAAGGAGGACGGACAACGCTGTTTCCTACTTTACCAAACAGATTAACTTGCAGGCTTGGTTGCTGAGTATCGTCTGAACATTGATTGAAGTCTGACAGCGCCTTGCTGGCGTGAGTACGCATGTGGTCTATTTCATGGTCTGCGCCATCAAAAATCTCGCCGGACAGCATTTTCTCGAGTTCTGTTTTCATTGTTTGCATCCCATTCGTCAACATCGATATTAGAATACGGATAATTGGACATAAAAAAAGAGAAAAGCCTACGCCTTTCTCTTCCTGTTTTTCTACTTAGTAATCAAGATTGCTCAAATTAGATTTGCTCAACGAAACCCATTAGGTGCTGTTTTACTTCGTCTGAAGCAAAAGCGCTCTCTACAGAGTATTTGTAGATCTCTGCGTAGTCTTCTTGTGTTAGACCGAACGTTTCATATACACGCTTCACTTCGTTAGTCATGGTTGTGTTCGACACAGTGCGGTTATCTGTGTTGATCGTTACAACGATGCCGTCTTTCTTGAATTCAGCAATTGGGTGGTCGCTGAATTTGTGAATACACTTAGTTTGCACGTTACTTGTTGGGCAAGTTTCAAGTGCAACTTGCTTCTCTTTAACGATGTTGTATGCGTCTTCGTTACCTTGGATGTGAACACCGTGGCCGATACGTTCAGCATCTAGCAGAGTAACTGCATCGTAAACGTTCTGACCATGCCATTGCTCACCTGCGTGAACCGTCACACGGTAGCCTTTTTCGATCGCGTATTGCGTGTACTCAGGGAATTCAGCGCAGAAGCCCGGTTTTTCACCGCCAGCGATATCAAACGCAACTACGCCTTTACCTAGGTAAGGTTGGCCTGCGTCGATCACGTCTTTGATAGAATCTTTCGGGAACATACGAAGTACAGACATGATGTAGTTGCCCTTGATGTCGTACTTCTCTTCTGCACGCTTCATGCCTTTAACCGCACTTGCGATGATCGCATCAAGAGACAAGCCCTTGTTTACGTGAAGAATCGGTGCAAAACGAACTTCTAGGTATTTAACGTTCTCTAGTGCTGCGTCTTCGTAAAGCTCAAAAGAGATACGCTCAATTGCTTCTTCCGTTTGCATCACTTGCAGTGGCAGGCTAAAGCAAGCTAGGTACTCATCAAGGTTTTTGCAATCTTCAGGCACTGTTAGAGACTTTACTACCGCTTCACGGTCTTCTGGAAGTTCGATTCCGTACTGTTTCGCCAGATCAATAATGGTGTCTGGACGAACGCTTCCGTCTAGGTGGCAGTGCAGATCAATCTTAGGGAGTGCTAGAAAGTTCATGAGTATTCCTTAGGTCTATTATTTTTTTGAGTTATTAACTCATAGGTTACATGGGATTAAATTAACAAGTTTGTGATATGATTTAAAGTGACATAAAGTCATCATTAATCTGAATCTAAGGAATATCATGGTAGATGTTAAGAGCTTACTCAAATGTGATATGAATTTACTGCTGTGTTTACACGTGTTGCTTGAAGAGCGCAGCGTGAGCAAAACGGCAGAGCGATTGTTCCTTAGTCAGTCCGCGGTGAGTAAACAACTCACTAAGCTGCGTTCTTTATTTGATGACCCTTTGTTTGAACGTGAGTCAAAAGGTCTGTTTCCAACCCCGAAAGCCACCTCTTTGGCGCCTAAGGTTCATCAGATCCTGCTGCAAGTTGAACAGCTAACCGTGCCGGACATCTTTGAGCCGAAAGACAGCGAACGCACTTTTAATATCGATCTTGTCGAAACCGCTTATACCGCGATTTACCCTAAATTTATGCCTAACGCGCTGGCAGATGCGCCGAACATTACGGTAAACAGCACTACTTGGAGCAGCGAAACTTTTAAGCGCTTACTAAAGCGCGAGGTCGATTTCGGGATTGGAATTTTTGAGCTCGATGAAAGGGCGAGTACCCACATTCAAAATATCCCTGCCGAGCTGAACCATGTCGAGTTGCTGCAAGATTACTCTGTGTGTTTGATGCGCAATGATCACCCAGTGCTTCAAGAAGAGTGGAATCTGCAAGCCTTCCTTAAATACCGTCATATTCAGTTAGTGACCGGTGGCGTTGGCGACTGGTTGCTACTGGAAATCTTGCAAGCCAAACAGCTTCAAATTAACAAAGCCGCCAACGTGTCGGACATCACCAGCGCAGTAAAGTTGTGCAAACAAAGCGATTTGCTGATGTGTTATCCGTACAACTCGGTTTGTGACTATATTGAGAGTGGCGAGCTGGTGATGAAGCCGATTCCCATTGAGTTGGTTCCCGGTGGTTTGTTTCTGCTTTGGCACCGTTACTTTGATTCTGAACCAAGCCACAAATGGCTTCGCGACCTCATAGTCAATAAGACCCAAGAACCTCAGCTGTAAACTGCAAGCTACGATGATCAAAACGGCGAAATAACTTTTTTTAAATTTATTTCGTCTTTTTAGAATGAGCATCGTCTTATTACGGGTGCCAAATGCCCGCCAAGAATGAGATATCTAAATGAATCTAATGCCATCGATTCCGCAACAAGTCATTGAAGATGCTTGTGAGTGGGCAATTATGCACGGTGTCGCTTTTCGTCAGTCTGACAATACCGCGAGACATTGTCCGTTTAGCGTTGCTCCAATGACTATTGAGCGTGAGGTTTTTGAACACCTGTTGAAGGTGACGCCGCTGATCACCAAGCTCATCAATAATGTTTCTGAAGACCACGACTTTTTACAGACATCATTGAGCGATATGGCGAAAGCCGATCCATTTTTTGGTCGCTTGATGGAGTTGCATCGACAAGCCCATGGCAGTGCGGATGAGCGCTTGAACCCAGCTCGACAACCTTTGTTGTTGATGCGCACTGATTTCATGGATGACCGCCAACACGGTGCAAAAGTGATTGAGTTTAATGGCATTGCGGCAGGGATGGCGCCTTTTGGTCAACGCGCAACAGAATTCCACTCATTCATGCAAAACCAATGGCCAAACGTTTATAACCATTGGTTGGAAGACCCGTCAGCAACACCGGCTGAAAACCAAGGTTTAACCCAGTTGGCTTATGGTATCGCTAATGCTGCAAGGCAAGTGAGAGCGGACTTCAATGAGCCAGATAAACCGGTTTTCTTGATGGTGGTGCAGAAGAACGAAGACAACGTTTATGACCAACATTTGCTTGAGGTTGAGCTACAAAAACAGGGCATTCGCACGGTTCGTCGTACCTTTGAACAATTGAGCTGTCAGCTTTCATCGGGTGATAATCAACGCTTGTTATTGAAAGATGTCGGCGCTGTCGATGTGGTGTACCTAAGAGCTGGCTATCAGTATTCAGATTATTGGGCTCCAGAGCTCAATGAATCGGTGTGTTGCCATACGTTAAGTCAGACTCGCTTGTTTATGGAACAACACCATGTTGCAATGAACGCGACCATCAGCCAGCAATTAGCGACCAGTAAAACCATGCAAATGCTGCTGACCATGATGTCAGCAGCAGAATACGCACGTTGGGGTTTAACACGAGAAGAAGCCGAACTGGTCAAGAGTGTTCTGGCTGATATGAAGCCTATCACCAGTGAATCGATTGAGTGGTTTAACACCCAAGCTGATAAGCAAGAATGGGTGCTGAAAAACCAAGGCGAGGGCGGTGGCCATTGTGTCTTTGGTGACGACATCAGCGAACAACTGAGCCAGCTTAAACCAGAAGAGTACGACGCGTGGGCATTGATGCAGCGCTTGTACCCGCATGAACGTGACGTGCCGACTATTGCAGTGCGTGACACTCAACAAACGCTCGTGACAGACTTAGTCAGCGAAGTAGGTTTGTTCACCGCTTACTATCAAGGAGAACCAGTAACAGAGCTCGGCGGCTACGCGGGCTACTTAATCCGCAGCAAACCCGCTAGCGAAAATGAAGGTGGAATCCACAGTGGAAAAGGGATTCTCGATTCGCTGGTGTTGATTGATTAGTGCTTAATTCTGATGACAGACAGAAGGCCAACGTTTATACGCTGGCCTTTTTTATGGTTCTTTTGCAGATTAGCACCAAGTTGGATAAGCGACTCAGCTTCTCGTTGCGTTATGCCGGAACCTTAAAACAAGAATCTTGATTGCTGTATTTTGGTACGAAACACAATTTGTCTGCCGACATTTTTAAGCCGTTTTGCATCTGGATATGTGTTACCGCCCAAATCACGCAGCCGTGAGGCAAATTGAATAGCGAGCGAGTTTGAGTGAACAACACACCGTCATCATAGGCTGGTGTAATGTTGGTCGCTTTACCTTGCCACGCCTTATGAGTGGTTTGCACATCAATATTTGGCACAATCAGTGAGAGCATTTCTGGCTCAACGTCTTTGACGACTTTCAAGCAGATACGACACCCATCGTAGTATTGTTCTATCCAGATTTTATGTGGAATAGCGTTGTCATCCCAACCCAGTTGTAAGATATGTTCCATGACTTTGTCCTTGGTATCTAAGAAGGAAAGGCAGTGCTCACACTGCCTGAATTAGCTCAAATATTATTCGTAACTTAAACCATGTCCGAACGGGTAAAGGGTGTCGGCTTGATCATACCCAGGGTAGTCTGAGTCTTGGTTTTGAATCGCTTGGGCACTGTTCGCTAAAGCAAATGGCAGTTTTCCTTGAGGAGCAAAGTTGCCTGAAAGCACTTCCATTAGGTTGTTGTCTGAGACACCAAATGTGGCTATCACGGCACCGGCTTGCTTAAGATTACTTTGATCGTCTAGCACGAAGGGTTGTCTAAAGTTGATGGACAAGACCGTTTTGTCAGCACCCACTTCGTTCATAACGGCTTTGATGTCGCTTAGGCTTGGTTCAATATGCCAAGATGCAGCTGTAGCCATTTCACTGAATGCAAGAATATCGAGTTCGTCTGGGTTCGCACCACCAAAGATAAGATCAGGATCTGAGCCTTCGTTAGATACGCGAACACGAATAACCGCATAGTCCGTATCGGCTGGTACTGGTGGACGCATTTCTCCCGCTTCGTAATCTCCAGAAGTCACGGTAAAGTTGTACTTGTCGTCTCCAGCGATGTTTTCGTCCATTCCCATGACATACAGAGCAACAGGAGCTTGTGCGGTCGATTCAGCCAAAGGTAAAGTCTTATTGGTATTTTGAAGTAAGACGACAGATTTTTTCTGTGCGTAATCAGCGCGTTCTTGGTACTTCTCATTGCCTAAAATCTCTTGGGCTTTTTTCTCGTCAACGTAAGTGTTTTCGAAAAGGCCAAGCTTGAATTGTTCTTCAAGTAAGCGTGTTACTGATAGGTCGACACGCTCTTCGGTGATCAGATCCTTTTCGACCAGTTTCACGATGACTTCTTTATCATGGAAACCTGAAAGAACATCGACTCCAGCCTCGACTGCCATTGCAACCTGTTCATCAATCGTTTTGTGCTCCACACCCCATGCTCGATCGCCAATGATACCGGTATCTGAGTTCACGTTACCTGTGTAGCCCAATTCGTCTCTGAGCAGGTCGGTGACAATGCCTTTTGAGAAGGACATGCCAACATCATTTGGCATCCACTTTTGATCTACAGGGATGCCGTAGTAAGGCATGATTGAAGAAGCGCCAGCCTCAATTGCGGCAATAAACGGTTTTAGGTGGTAATCAAAATTGTTCTTTGGATAGACTTGGTTCTTACCAAAGTCATAGTGTGGGTCACCGCCGTTTTCTTGTGGACCGCCGCCAGGGAAGTGTTTGATGGTTAGCGCGATACTGTCTTCATTGACCTCACCGCCATCTTGCAAGCCTTTGATCAGTGAACGCATAATGTCAGACGCTAAATCGGCATCTTCGGTAAAGGTTTCGTGTACTCGATACCAGCGAGGTTCTGTCGCCAAATCCATCATGTATCCGTACATACTGCGCAGGCCAATTGAAGACCACTCTTCATTCATGATGCCAGCAAATTCAGTGATTAAATCCATGTCGCGAGTGGCTGCTAAACCGGCCTCTTTAGGCCAAGCAGAAAAGGCACCAGAAGAAACGTTGATCCCTGCTTTTGCCGATGGATCAATGTGGTTACGAGCATTGGACTTGAATAGAGCGGGGATACCCATTCGAGTTTGTTCACGCAGTTCTTGAACACTATTCATGAACTGGGCAGCTTCTGTTGGGGTTATCTGACAGCCTGAACGGCCAGAATCACAGTCAGGTGCATTCATTGGTGTTTCGATAACGGTGTTACGGAAGATAAAGCGCGTCATTTGGGCATCGGCAATCATGTCTTGCCCTGTGCTGCTAACAAGCCCACCTTCGGACGAGTTTAAGGTGTCAATGAGCATCATGCCGGCTTTCTCATCTAGCGTCATGCGGCTAACCAAGTCTGCTGCTCGCTCTTCTGGAGATAATCGCCAGTCTTCAAAGGGTTCCAGTGTTCCATTGCCGTTAGAATCTCGGAATTGGTAGCCCTCAACGCTCAATACATCATGAACACGAGAGTGAACTTGGGGCTGTTGGAAGTTATTGTCGCTATCAGATGAGTTGCATCCTGCAAGAAGTAACGCGATTGCTATAGGTGTCAGGGTAAGACGCTTCATGGTCACGGTCCTATTGTTGGTATAATAATAAGTACATGACCAATTTTAATAATTAACGGGTTATTGGTTAACCAAAATAAATCAAACTAAAGATTTGGATCACCATATAAATTTAATTGGTGATTTAATTCAATTTAGTATTGGAAATATATTGACGACGTTTAAATAACGTAAACTTAACTAGATTTAATTGTTTTGATATCCAATTAATTCCCCATTTGATTAGTGGTGTATTACTTCCATATTTTAAATCTAGAATAAAAAATGTATTGCCTATTTTATCGTTAACAATCTGCGCTGATGTAAACGATAGATAGTGACCATGTTGGTGACTATAAAAGTGATTTCGACAAAGGATCCGCCAATCGAACCAATCCAAATGTTATGGCTAGCCCAACAGACGGAATTGAATAAGATCAAGGACCTCAAGGCGATGCCTTGTCTTGAAAAGAGTGCCCATGTCGCAACGGATGAACCAACAACCGTAATAAACTCAAAGAAATGATTCATGTTGGGTAAAGTCATACACCACATCAAGCCAATAAAGAACCACATCACTTTGCGTGATTGAGTTTTTATCGATACATAGCTGCGAATAGCATTAATAATTACGCCTATAGCCGCCACTATGGCACCCATTAATATGAAATGGATACTCATGACAAAACAAAAGATCATCATCTGGTAGCGAAAACGCATATCATCTTTTTGCCAAAAGGCCATTACACCGATACAAAAAGCCAGGCCGCCAACTCCTTGTGTTATCCAGTTTTCCATATTTAGCCTTTATTTTTAGATGCTATCGATCACAATTAAATATTAACTTTGAGAGAATAATGCTCAACCATAAAATAACCCTCCAAAAGGAGGGCTAGATATAACGTTAAAGGTGCTATTGCATTAGGTTTAATTGACTAGTTTAACGGCTTCACGAGTTAAATGAGCCAGTTCTTCCCAATTGCCTTCTTCAATCAGCTTCTTATCCACCATCCAAGTACCACCACATGCGAGTACTCGAGGTATCGCTAGGTAGTCTTTAATGTTGTTTGGATTAATACCACCTGTCGGCATGATCTCAATATCCGTGTAAGGCGCAAGAAGTGATTTAACCATGTTGATGCCACCTGATGCTTCAGCTGGGAAGAACTTCAATGTGGTTAAACCCATTTCTAGAGCGGCTTCTACTGTACTCGGGTTGTTGACCCCAGGAATGATATCAATACCAATCTCTTGGCAGGCTCTTACCGTATTTGGGTTAAAGCCAGGAGAGACGACAAACGTTGCGCCCGCTTCTTTCGCCGCGATAGCCTGCTCACGATTGAGCACAGTGCCTGCGCCGATCAACATATCTGGTTGTGATTCACGAAGTAGACGAATAGCTTCAACTGCAGCTTCCGAACGGAATGTAATTTCTGCTGCCGGTAAACCATTTTCAGCTAACACTTTACCCAGAGGGATGATGTCTTCAGCGTTGTCGATAGCGATCACAGGGATAACTTTCAGTGTTTTCAGTTGTTGTTTGATGTTAGACATTGGTATTCCTTAAATGGCTGTGATGGCCGCTTGAGTTAGTTCTTTTGCAATAATGGCACCACGATGTTGGATAACGACGCCTGCCATGGCATTGCCGCGCTGGCATGACTTTGTTAAGTCTTCGCCCGCAAGGTAAGCAGATAAAAATCCGCCATTGAATGAGTCTCCTGCCGAGGTCGTATCAACGACATGTTCAACAGGTAAGGTCGGCACCGCCCGTGGAGCCGAAGCGGTACCAGAATCTGGATTTATGTCACCCTGAATTTTGGCATCTTGAATGAGACAGCCATCTGCACCCAGTTTGACGATGCATCGCTTAACACCCAGTGAAGTTAGACGTTCGATAGTTTGTTCAGGTGAAGTATCTCCCCAAATTAGCTGTTCATCATCGAATGTAACCAAGGCTAAATCCGTCAATGTATACATGGCTTGGTAGCTATTTTTGACGGTTTGGTTTTCGTCCTGTGGCCAAAGTGCAGGGCGGAAGTTACTATCGAAGGCGATCTCAACACCTTGTGTTTTCAACTCAACCAAGATGTTTAATAGCTCGATACGATCTTGTTCAGGCAGAATCGCTAATGTGATACCGCTGAGAAAGACCATATCGACATTGCGCAGTGCCTGCTTTATCTGATTGAAATCTGGGTGCTGCAGTAGGTAGCGTGCAGCCGACTGATTTCTCCAATACAGAAAGGTACGTTCACCTGCGTCATCAAGCTGAATTAGGTATAGGCCTGGCGTACGTTGGTTGTCTTGTAGAACTAGGTCCGTCGACACCCCTTCTTGTTGCCAGCGTTCTAACATTCCCTTGCTAATCGGGTCTGCGCCTAAAGCCGTGACGTAGGACACTTTGATGTCATCTTGATTGAGGTTGGCTTCACAGCCGCGGCTTAAATAAACCGCAG
Source organism: Vibrio sp. 10N.261.46.A3 (assembly GCF_041472995.1). Taxonomy (NCBI): domain Bacteria; kingdom Pseudomonadati; phylum Pseudomonadota; class Gammaproteobacteria; order Vibrionales; family Vibrionaceae; genus Vibrio; species Vibrio sp. 10N.261.46.A3. Next base: position 21,385 of record NZ_JBFRRH010000127.1, read on the forward strand.
CATTGAGAGTGTCTCCGCCAAACGTTTGATGCATTGAGCCGAACGGTTTGCCGTTAAGCTCGATCATGCACTCACCAATGATGGCGATATGTTTCATGGGTTACGCCCTCTCTTCGAAGTAGCGTTTTGCGTTACCAAAGCAGATGTCTTCGACCATAGGGCCAAGCAGTGACATGTCGTTTGGCACCTCGCCGTTTTCAGCCCAACGACCAAGCATGTCACACAGAATTCTGCGGAAGTATTCGTGGCGTGTGTAAGACAAGAAGCTGCGAGAGTCAGTCAGCATTCCGACAAACTGGCTAAGCAGACCAAGTTGAGATAATTGTTCCATTTGGCGTTGCATGCCGTCTTTCTGATCGTTGAACCACCAACCAGAACCAAACTGAACTTTGCCCGCGATGCCGCCACCTTGGAAGTTACCAATCATAGTTGCCATCATCTCGTTATCGCGAGGGTTTAAGCAGTAAAGGATGGTGCGAGGTAACTCGTTGCTTTGATCCATCTCGTCTAACAGGTGAGCCAATTCGAAGGCAAACGTCTTATCGCTAATTGAATCAAACCCTGCATCTGCGCCTAACAGTTGGAACATGCGCGTGTTGTTATTGCGCTGAGCACCAATGTGAAGCTGCATTACCCAACCCATTGCGGCGTAACGCTTGCCTAGCCACACTTGAACCGCTGTTGAAAACTGCGCACATTCTAGATCGGTGAGCGTTTCGCCGTTGAGGCGTCGAGCTAACAGGGCATCCAAATCCGATTCTGATGGAATAGGTGCGTAGCGAACCACTTCAATACCGTGGTCTGCGGCACGGCAACCATGGTCGTTGAAATGCGTTAGGCGGCTGTCTAGAGCACTCAATAGATGATGGAAGCGAGTGATCTCAACGTCAGCAACCATGCCTAATTTTTGTAGGTAATCAGCAAAGCCATCAAGTTCAATTTTGAACGCTTTATCTGGGCGCCAGCTTGGTAGAACCTTCACATCAAATGAATTGTCTTGAGCGATCGCTTTATGGTGTTCAAGAGAATCAATAGGATCGTCTGTTGTACCTGCCATCACCACATTCATTTGCTTCATGATGCCGCGAGCACTAAATTCTGGTGTCGCTAATAGCTCGTTGCCTTCGTGCCAAATCTGGTCTGCGGTTTCTGGACCAAAGAGAGTGCCAGTAATACCAAATGGGCGGCGTAGTTCTAAATGAGTCCAGTGGTAAAGTGGGTTGCCCAAGGTTTGAGGGACGGTTCTAGCCCATGCCATGAACTTATCATAATCGCTTGCGCCTCCAGTAATCAGACGCTCATCAATCCCTGCTGAACGCATACCACGCCATTTGTAGTGGTCACCTTCAAGCCAAATCTTAGACATGTTTTCGAACTGACGATCTTGAGCCACTTCTGCCGGGTTTAGGTGGCAGTGATAGTCATAAATTGGCTGGTGGCTTGCGTGTTCGTGGTACAAACGGCGTGCAGTCTCATTCGACAGTAAAAAGTCTTCACATAAGAAATTCTTCATTGTTTGTATTCCTTATAACGCAGCCACGGTCGCAACAGCACCGTGTTCAATTAATGATTGGTACGCTGAACTTACTGCATCAATGACCTGCGGGTTTTGGCCTAGCTCTGCAGGGAAAATAGCTTCAACCGCAAGCAATGCCGGAACCACAGAAACATTGAGCCCATGCTGGTCGCAGATCTGGCGAAGTGTATCTGCCATTGGATCGCGAACATCAATCTCATTGCCTTGCTCATCAACGCCAGATACATAACGCATCCAGCCAGCGATAGCGGTTGCAAGCCACGAGAAATTTGAGCCTTGCTCTAAATGGAATCGTAAGCTGCCACCCATGCGTTGAGGGATCTTCTGGCTGCCATCCATCGCAATCTGCCACGTCTTGTGCTTCAAGCTTGGGTTAGTGAAGCGGTTGATCAGCAAGGTTGCGTAACCTTCTAAATCAGTCCCTTCAGGCATGGTTAACGAAGGCGCTTGGGATTTCATCATCATGTCAAAAGCGGCTTTTCGGTAGCCTGCATCTGTCATGGTGTCGGAAATGTGGTCGTAGCCACCAAGGTATCCAAGGTAAGCAAGGAAAGAGTGACTGCCATTGAGCATGCGCAGTTTCATCTCTTCGTAAGGCACCACATCTTCGACGAACTCTGCGCCAGCGACATTCCAATCTGGACGACCTGCCACAAAGTTATCTTCAATCACCCATTGGCGGAAGGGTTCACAGGCGATGCCACATGGGTCTTCACAACCAAGCAGTTCTGCAATTTCTGTCAGTGTTTCTTCTGTTGCTGCGGGTACGATGCGGTCAACCATGGTGCATGGGAAGGTGACATTAGTTTCAATCCAATCACGTAATTCTGGGTCAAGCAGTTGAGCGAACTCAATGATCGCTGCTTTTGCTACATGACCGTTCTCTTGCACGTTGTCGCAAGACATAACCGTGAATGGTGTTAAGCCACGTTCACGTCGAATTTTTAGCGCTTGCACAATATAGCCGAGCGCTGATTTTGGTTGAGTTGGGTTAGCTAGGTCAGCGATGACTAATGGATTATTTTTGTCGAGTTTTCCTGTCGCAGGGTCAGCGCAGTAGCCTTTCTCTGTGATGGTCATAGAAACGATAGCCACACGAGGTTCGGCCATTTTTTCTAATACGGTTTCGATGCCATCTAGACTTGGGTGAAGAGATTCGGTCACTGAGCCGATCACTTTAACGTCTGTGGATTCAGCGCCTTTTTCAGCTACGGTGTAAAGGTGATCTTGCGCGCGAAGTGATTCAATCAAGTCTTCGCCGCCGAATAGGTTTATCTCACAAATGCCCCAATCAGTGTTGGTTTTGCTGAGCATTTCGTTGGTAAACAGTGCTTGGTGTGCTCGGTGAAAAGCACCGAAACCAAGGTGCACAATACGGCTTTGGAGTGCTGAACGGTCGTAGTCAGGTCTTAATACAGTGTTTGGCAGCGTAGAGTTAGCAACAGTCTTCATTATTCAGTTCCTTTTCCCGCCAGCGAACCAGCGGGATTTTATTATTTGATAAAGCGTTTGAGTGTTTAGCAGTCTTAGAATCTATCTGTGACCAAATTACGAACCGTAGCCCAGTACCAATTCAGGTAGGAACAAGCTCAGCTCAGGGATAAAAGTAACGGCCATTAGGGCTGCAATCAGTGCTGCGTAGAATGGCAACAAAGGCTTGATGACTTTGTCGATGGCAATGTTGGCAACCGAACAACCAATGAACAGAGCACTACCTACTGGCGGTGTACAGATACCGATAGCAAGGTTGAAGGTCATCATGATGCCGAAGTGCACAGGGTCGATGCCTAGGTCTAGCGCGATTGGCAAGAAGATTGGTGTGAAGATCAGTACCGCTGGTGTCATATCCATGAAGATACCCACAATCAGCAGGATGATGTTGATGATCAATAGAATCATTAGCGGATTATCAGAAACCGCCAGTAATGCATCAGCAATCATGTAAGGCACATCGGCGTTCGCCATTGCCCAAGACATACCCATTGATGCACCAACTAGTAATAGAACGATAGATGTTGTTACTGCAGACTCAAGGATGATCTTTGGAATATCACCCCATTTCACTTCACGGTAGACAAGCACAGCTAAAACAAACGTGTATACCACAGCAATTGCGGAAGCCTCAGTCGCAGTAAAGATACCGCCAATGATGCCGCCCATGATGATGCCGATCAGTGCTAAAGAAGGTGCCGCTTTTAGGAAGGTATCCCAAACCATTGATAATGAAGGACGCGCTGCCACTGGGTAACCGCGACGTTTCGCAATGATACCCGCAACAATCATGATACTTAATCCCATCAAGATACCTGGGATGTAGCCTGCTAAGAACAGCGCCGCAATTGAAGTACCACCAGAAACCAATGAGAAAACGATCAGCGTGTTACTTGGTGGAATCAATAGACCAGTAGGACAAGAAGTAATGTTTACCGCAGCAGAGAAGTTTTCGTCGTAGCCGTCTTTCTTTTGCAGAGGTGACATGGTGCCACCCACTGCAGCCGCCGATGCAACCGCTGAGCCTGAGATAGAACCAAACATCATGTTTGCCATCACGTTTACGTGTGCCAATGAACCCGGTAGACGACCACCTAACACTTTCGCGAAGTTGATCAAACGCAGCGCGATGCCGCCTTGGTTCATGATGTTGCCCGCCAAAATGAAGAACGGGATTGCCAATAGTGCAAAGTTATCAAGGCCAGCGGCCATACGTTGAGCAACTACAGCGATTGCAGGCTCAAGCGGTAAGCTCATTAAGATGGTTGCTAGTGACGATAAACCAATCGCAAAAGAGACCGGTACACCGATTGTAAGCAGTACAGCGAAACTACCGAATAAGGTCAGTATTACTTGCCATTCCATTGTGAAATCCTTCTATCAATCAAGTTGTGAGTCGGTGATCAAATCGTCACCTGACATTAATTGTTTAACGCGTTCGTAGGTAAATACGACGGAGTAAAAAATCATCAAAGCGCCACTAATCGGTAAGCAGAAGTAGATGTAACCCATTTCTAAACCTAGAGCGGGAGTCAGCTGTCCCATCGCAAGCGTTTTAGCAGCAAGTTGGCTTCCACCGTGTACCAGAACGATATAAGAGAAAGAAGCGATGGCTATTTGGATAACGATTTCGTTGATTAATTTGCGTTTGCCAGTCAGCTTCATCGTAAGCAGGTCGATGGCAAGGTGGCGTTTCAGCCCCGTAGTGTAAGCAGCACCAATTAAGGCTACCCACATAAAGAGATAACGCGCGAGCTCGTCGGTAACAGTACTTGGTTTGCCAATAACATAGCGGGATAAAACCTGCCATATCACACACAGCACTAGGAAAGACGATAGAGACACTGTAAAGGCGGCCAACCCTCTATTTATGTAACTGACCAATTTATTCATGTTTATTTCCTTTCAACAAAATTGCGTATCTCATAACAATTGGTTTACCAATGTAAGAAATTGTTTCTATGTAGGGATGGGATGTTCAAAAATCTGGCTGAATCATAAGCTATTCATTTTTTGGTTGGCGTGAGCAACTTCACAAATGATTTTGGTTGACCAATTTATGGGTTTTTATTGTGATATTGGTCAATCAATTTTAAATTCAGCTTTGACGGTTCCTTTTTTGAGCCCCAATATGAGCCCATAACAAAAAACACCCTACATTTTGGATAACCAATCCACGGAGAATAAGAATGATGACACGTAAAACTTTGATTAGTGCGGTTGTCGGTGCTGCTTTCACTTTTGGAGCAACAGCTTCTGCTTATGCAGCGACAACATTGAAACTGAGCCATAACCACCCTCGTGACCATGCAGTACATGAAGCGATGACGTTTATGGCGAAAGAAGTACGTGAATTGACTGACGGTGAGGTGCGTATTCGTATTTACCCTGATGCTCAATTGGGTACACAGCGTGAATCTATGGAGCTGATGCAGAACGGCGCTTTAGATATGGTGAAAAGTAATGCTGCTGAGCTAGAAGCTTTTTCTCCTGCTTATTCATCATTCAACATGCCTTACTTATTCCGCGATCAAGCGCACTACTACAGTGTGACCGATGGTGAAGTCGGCCGTGACATTCTTAACTCTTCTCGTGATAGCGGCTTTATTGGTGTGACTTACTACGACGCTGGTGCGCGTAGCTTCTATACCAATAAGCCAATTAACACACCAGAAGATCTGAAAGGTTTGAAAGTTCGTGTTCAACCAAGCCCATCAGCAATTGCGATGGTGAAAGCGTTAGGCGGTAACCCAACGCCACTAGCTTACGGTGAGTTGTACACAGCACTGCAGCAAGGCGTCGTAGATGCGGCTGAAAATAACATTCCTTCTTTCAGCTTGAGCCGTCACAGTGAAGTGTCTAAATACTTCAGTTTAGATGAGCACACGATGGTTCCGGATGTGTTGGTTATCTCAACCAAAGCATACGATAAACTGACTACAGAACAACAAGATGCGCTAATGAAGGCGGCAAGTGATTCATCTGAATTGATGAAAAAATTGTGGGCTGAATCGGAAGCAAAAGAGCGTGCTAAAGCCGAGAAAATGGGCGTTACTTTTGTGGAACCAGACAAAGCTGCGTTCGCACTAGCGGTTCAACCTATGTACGACGCGCTAGATAAAGCTGACCCAGAATTGAGCGCATTGATTGACCGTATTCAGGCTGTTGAATAACGAGCAAACATAGAAAAAAGAGTAATACAAAAACAAGGTGTTACTGCATTTTAAGATATAGAGGTTGACCAATTATATTTGGTCATTATGATGGCGAGAGAAATACAATGGAAAGAAGTGACAATATCATCATGATGCCTTTCGAGCCGAAAAGACCTTATCAGGAGATAGGGTTAGTACTAAGAAAAGAACTGATTGAAGGCCTGTATAAGGTCGGAGATAGGTTGCCTCCAGAACGCGATATTGCTGATCGTCTAGATGTAAGCCGCACTGTGGTGCGTGAAGCGATCATCATGCTGGAGCTTGAAAACTTAGTTGAGGTGAAAAAAGGGTCGGGTGTTTATGTCCTGAACATTCCAACTCATTCTCGCGAGAATGTGGTCAGCGATGACGCTGGTCCATTCGAGATGCTGCAGGCCCGCCAATTACTAGAAAGTAATATCGCGGAGTTTGCGGCAACTCAGGTCACTCCGGGCGACATCATTAAGATGCGCTCAGCACTCGAACTCGAGCGCGAAGAGCTTGCAAGCGGCACCACCGATTGCAGCGGAGATGAAAGATTTCACATGTGTATTGCAGAGGCAACTCAAAACTCTGTGCTGGTAGATATGTTGAAACAATCCTGGGAGCGACGCGAAAAGAGTCCAATGTGGAATAAACTCCACTCTCACATCAGTGGTCAAGATTACCGTGAAGAATGGTTAGATGATCACGCTCGTATCCTCGCCGCCTTACAGCGCAAAGACCCTGTCGCTGCTAAGAACGCAATGTGGCAACACCTTGAGAATGTTAAACAGCGTTTGTTAGCGCTGTCAGACATTGATGACCCAAACTTTGATGGTTACTTATTTAGCTCCAACCCAGTGGTGCTGCTTAGCTCAGAAAGCTAGTTCTGAAGCTAATGTTGAATTCAGCGACAAGGCTCCTCTTGAAAGCTGATTCATTCACTAGGTTGTAGATAGGTAATCGTCTTTAGACCGGCGTAGACCGGTGCTATCTCGGGCAGTAATTGTCATTGCTGCCATTAAGAAGTCGTTATTGCATTTAGCTTGATTAATTCGAGCCGGCTAAGTGCGTCTTAAAGAAAGGTAAGTCTCATGGAACAAACGTGGCGTTGGTACGGCCCTAATGATCAAGTTTCGCTAGACGATATTCGTCAAGCGGGCGCAACTGGTATTGTGAATGCACTGCACCATATTCCAAATGGTGAAGTTTGGACAAAAGAAGAAATCCTTAAGCGTAAAGCCATTATCGAAGAGAAAGGTTTAACGTGGTCGGTTGTAGAAAGCGTGCCTGTGCACGAAGAGATCAAAACTCAAACTGGCAACTACCAGCAGTGGATTGATAACTATAAGCAAACTCTGTCTAACCTTGCTGAGTGTGGCATCGATACGGTTTGTTATAACTTCATGCCAGTGTTGGACTGGACGCGTACCGATTTAGAATTTGAAATGCCTGATGGTTCTCGCGCACTGCGCTTTGACCAAATCGCGTTTGCGGCATTTGAGCTGCATATCTTGAAGCGCCCAGGTGCAGAATCGGACTATTCAGAATCAGAGCAAGCGCAAGCGTTGGATTACTTCAACAACATGACGCCAGAGCAAATTCAGCAACTGACTAATAACATCATCGCTGGCCTGCCAGGCGCTGAAGAAGGTTACACACTGGAAGCGTTTCAAGCACAGCTGGATCGCTATGCGGGAATCGACAAAGACAAGCTACGTGAGCACATGTCTTACTTCCTCGCTGAGCTGATGCCTATCTGTGATGCGAATGGCTTGAAGATGGCGGTTCACCCAGACGATCCACCGCGTCCGATTCTAGGCTTGCCTCGCATCGTTTCAACGATCGAAGACATTGATTGGTTGACCGAGCATGTACCGAGCAAAATGAATGGCTTGACGATGTGTACGGGTTCATACGGTGTTCGTGGCGACAATGATCTGGTTAATATGATCAAAAAGCACGGTGACCGAATTTACTTTACGCACCTGCGTTCAACTAAGCGTGAAGAGAGCAACCCAATGACATTCCATGAAGCAGCGCACCTAGATGGTGATGTGGACATGTACAACGTTGTGATGGCCATTTTGGATGAAGAAAATCGTCGTGCAGAAGTGGGCGATCACCGCTTAATTCCAATGCGTCCGGATCACGGTCATCAAATGCTGGATGACCTTAAGAAAACCACTAACCCAGGTTATTCGGCGATTGGTCGATTGAAAGGTTTGGCTGAAGTTCGTGGTTTAGAGATGGCATTGAAACGCGCTTTCTACACTAAGTAACGACGGCATCTAGCTTTAAAATACTTTTAAAAACCAGAACTCATGTTCTGGTTTTTTTGTATCTGAGCTAAGTAAAACCTAAGAGTTTGGATTACTACAATCACGCCCCTAACTTGGTAAACGCCAACGGAGTTTGTCCGGTTTGCTGTTTGAAAAAAGCGATAAACGCACTGTTGGACGAGAACTCTAGCAGATGAGCCACATCACCGACTTGTCGGTTTTCTGAGAGCAGTTCAATCGCTTTAAACAAGCGCCATTGCTGTCGCCACTCTTGATAAGTCATGCCTGTTTCGGCTTTGAATAATCGAGTAATCGTCTTGGTACTTGCACCAACTGAGTTCGCTAATGTCGAGAGGGCTGGGGCAAGAAAGGAAGCGGTTCGGACTCGTTTGCAAAAGCTTTTAAAGCGGCGATCTGTCGGTAGTGGCAAGATAAACGAGTGTTGGTTAGCGCTGTAAAACTCTTCCCAAAATAGGTTGGCGGTATTGGTGGTTTGCTCGCGGGCAACGTCCCAATCCCAGAAAGCCATCTTATTGATTAGGGCTTTTAAAAGCTCATTCACTTCCACAATTTCAATCGCTTCTGGGCAGGTGAAAATACTGCTATCAAAATAGAGCGACCGATAAGCAACCACATTGGTCATCTGCGCTCGATGCTTGGTATAAGGCGGGATCCACACGGCTTTGGTCGGCGGCAAAATACAAATGGCGTTTTCTAAGGTTAAGGTGATGCAACCCTGCGGAGCATACAGCAACTGTCCTTTTACGTGGTGATGTATTCCTGAGTCATGCTGACCGAGCTCTGCCGCAATCCCTATTACGGGCGCAGGCAAGCTGTCTGCATCAAACTCAATGGTTTCGTTGATTAATGCCATTTGTCCTAATCTTGTTGTTTTTGGTTTTAATGTTGTTAACGAGCCAAGGTTAGTTTCCCCTAGACTCCTCGTCAAGTTCACTGGTCTTGGAAAAATGATGAAAATAAAACCTTCTTTATGGCAAATGGTGCTATTGCTGATGTTCCCTCAAATCGCAGAAACCATTTATAGCCCGACTCTGGATTCAATATCGAAATCCTTTGAGGTGAGTTACGCACAAGCGGCGCAAACCCTCTCGATCTACTTCTCAGCGTTTGCGCTCGGTGTTGTGGTATGGGGCATTTTGGCAGACAAATGGGGGCGCCGACCAACCATGTTATTGGGCATGGGGTTATTCGCCTGTTCAGCACTTATTGCTATGCAAACCAATAGCTTTGTTTGGTTGATGATAGCCAGAGCCATGGGCGCTTTCGGGCTTGCCGTGGGCTCGGTGGTGACACAAACCATGCTGCGAGATGCTTTCAGCGGTACTGAACTGGCTAAAGTGTTTGGTTACATGGGGATGGGGCTGTCGATTAGCCCAATCATCGGGCTGCTTCTTGGCGGCCAATTAAGCCAAGCGGGCGGGCATCAATATGTGTTTATTGCCTTGTTTATTATGGTGTTAGCGCTGTTGGCACATAGCTTATGGTCATTGCCTGAAACGCAACAATCTAGGCAGCCATTGCAGTTAAAGTCACTCAGTATTCACATGGTCAAAGATAGCGATATATGGATGTCTGCGTTACTGGTCGCGTCGTTCAATATTGCGCTGTTTTCCTATTATCAATTGGGTTCATTTGCCTTCATTCAACTTGGATTTAACGTTGAGCAGTTTGGCTACAGCGGCATTGTGCTTGGGTTCGGGACTCTGTTAGGAAGCTTGGTAAACAAGACATTATTGAAGCGACAGGTGTCTTCAATGTCTTTGATTGGTATCGCAGCAGGGCTTCAAATATTAGGTGCGGTGGGTGTCTATTTTTCACAACACTCAATATGGTTTTTACTTCCGATGATGCTGGTGGTCATGGCGTTTGGTATTGCGATCCCCAATGTGTTGAGTCGCGCATTAGTTAGCTACCAATCTCAAGCGGGAAGTGCAGGCGCACTGTTTGGTTTGATGTATTACACCTTGATCGGTTCAGGGCTCGCTTTAGCGGGAATGATTCAAGATTTAGGGGTGGTGTTAGTACTGTGTGGCGCGTTATCTGTGTTGGTGACGATACGCAGTCGACTCCAGCTTAAACGCTAAGTCTCTCATCTGTATTGATAAATTCCGTGTCCTGTTTGGCGCGGAATTTATCATTTCTTGGTTTGTAAATTTGGATATTGACAGAGGTAGAGTGATCGTTCTACCCTGTAAGTAGAACAATCATTCTACCAATTGTTATGCCAATCACAGTTATTTACTACGATTGGTATTCGGTATTAAGAGAGCACTATGTTGAGAGAACAGATTGCAGCAAGCTTAGAGGTGGCGTTTAGCCAACAAGGTTTTGCTGAGCCGAGCGTTGCACAGCTGAAAACGGCGTGCGATGTAAGCCTAAGAACCTTGTATAAACACTTCCCTTCAAAAGAAGCGATGATCGTTGGTGCCTTGGAATATCGACACCAACGTTACCTAGATTTCTTGTTGGAAACGTCGCCTGAAAAGGGGCTCGCATCGGTTACTCATATCTTCAACAAGCTTCAACAATGGTTAGAAGAATATGCGCCGCACGGGTGTATGTCGATGAATGCGATGGCCGCGTTTCCCGATAATGAGCTTATCAGCCAAGCGGTTACACAGCACAAAGAACAAGTACGTTTGCTAATAGGCAAGCAGAGCCTGCGGGAGGATCTCGCGACACCGCTGTTTTTACTTCATGAAGGCGTATCAAGCGCGTGGCCTGTATTGGGCGAAGAAGCAGTGGCATCGGCACAGAATATGGTGACAAAATTACTCAAGGAAACAGTATGAATTTCGAACTACCGAAAACAATGAAAGGCGCAGAGATGCTAGGACACGGTGGAGCAGAAATGCTTGGCTACCGCGAAGATATCGCTGTTCCTCAAATCGAGCCTAATGAAGTGCTGATCAAAGTCATGGCTGCAGGCGTTAATAATACCGACATCAACACGCGAATCGGTTGGTATGCAAAAAGTGATGATTCAGACGATGCCAGTTGGTCTGGCGAAGCGTTGAAATTCCCTCGCATCCAAGGAGCGGATGTGTGCGGTTTCATCGTAGCCGTTGGTAACGAAGTTTCGGCTGAACGTATTGGCGAACGTGTTCTGATTGAGCCTTGTTTGACTGAGGTTTATGGACAAGATCTACCACAGCCATGGTATTTCGGATCTGAATGCGATGGTGGTTTCGCTGAATACACCAAAGTAGCAGCAAAACATGCTTACGCGGTGAACAGCACTATGTCGGATGTCGAGCTGGCGTCTTTCCCATGCTCTTACTCAACCGCAGAAAACATGCTGACGCGTGCCAATGTAGCTGAAGCTGATCGCGTGCTTATCTCTGGCGCATCGGGCGGTGTGGGCTCTGCGGCTATTCAGCTAGCAAAAGCTCGCGGCGCGTATGTTATTGCCATCACTAGCCCAAGCAAGAACCAACAGTTACTTGAACTTGGCGCTGATGAAGTGATTGCCCGTGATGCGGGTTTGGTTAAAGCGCTAGGCGAAAGCAGTGTGAATGTGGTTATCGACTTAGTCGCTGGTGACAAATGGCCGGAATTCCTTGAAGTGCTCAAACCACACGGTCGTTATGCCGTATCTGGCGCGATTGGCGGTGCGATGGTTGAGCTTGATGTTCGCACTTTGTATCTCAAAGATCTCAGCTTTTTTGGTTGTACGGTTTTAGAACCACAGGTCTTCCAGAATCTAATCAACCGTATCGAGAAACAGCAGATTGGCGCTATCGTTGCAGAGTCTTATCCGCTAGCCGATATCCATAAAGCGCAAGATGAGTTCTTAAAGAAAAAACACGTTGGTAAGATCGTGTTGGAAGTAGCCCAGAGCTAACTCTAGACAGTTACACGTCTAATCTATGTAAGAGCGAGCAAGCATTATGTGTTCGCTCTTTTTGTTTCTGGCGAATACAGGCGGGTTTAGTCTCGCAGCCCGTTGAGTAACAGATCCTATACAGCTGAGAAATTAATGATTCATTTGTCATTGTGTGGTTTATGAATTAACTGTGCGATAATCACCGCCGTTATATATCCCGAACTGTTTGATAATCATCTAGGAGCCGTATTGATGTTTAAAAGGGTATTGCAGGCACTATTCTCACCTTTTGTTGATTCAAAAAACAAACCCTCTGCAGAGCCTGTCCAACAAGAGCAACAACAAACCGTTGCTACTGATTCTGTTCAGTCTTCAATCTTTGTTCCGCCGTCGTCAGCTCAGCCATCATCATTAATCGTCGATAAGACGCTTAGCCTTCACGATGGTGAGTTCCTTGATTATTTGTTTGGAGAGTCTCGTCTTCGAACGGAGTCAGACCCATTTAGTGATTTTGTCGCTTGTCAGATCGAACGTTTGATTCGCTCTCCAAAAGCCTTGCTCAATGAATTGCCAGTGATGCCAGCCTCTGTGACCACATTAATGACAGAATTACAGAGCGATGAGTTTGATGTCGATGCACTGTTAAGAGTGATTGAGCGTGAGCCGAGTATGGCTGCCGATGTGATTAAGTTGGCAAATAGCGCCTTTTACAAACGCAATGAAAAACAGGTTACCGACCTAAAAACAGCATTCCTAAATATGGGTTCTCAAGGGCTTGTTGAAGGGGTGGTGAATAGCTACATGAAGAACTTCACGCCGGGGAACAATATTTACTGGCGTCACTTCGGTGAGAAAATTTGGAATCACAGTGTTCAAACCGCGTCGTTTTCTAAGGAGTTGATGAAAGACTCTTCATCTCAAGAGGATCAAACGGCGGCGTACTTTGTTGGGTTGATTCGAAACTTAGGCAAGATGATCATTTTCCAGATGATGGTAGAAGCCTTCAAGCATGTTGATCCTTCTGTTCCACCTAACTCGTTAGCATTGAAGCGCCTGATGAACAGCTACTCTATTCGCCTGACTTACACTATTGCTAAGTTCTGGGAGCTGCCAGAATCTGTGTTGACCGCAATTGGCTACCAAGAGTCTAGCCGATACGAATGTACGCCACTTGGTCAAGCTGTCTTTGAAGCTAACTACTTGAGTGAGTTGTACTATTTATTGGAAGAACAAACGGTTGAAGTCGAGCAATTTAAGCGTAGATGCAAAGATACGCTAACGTCGCCTGCGGCATACAAAGTGGCAAACCGTATCTATAAAGAGTCTGAATTGGCACTGGTGGGATAATAACGGCTGGCGTTGGCTAGGTTGATTCTGAAGTCGTCATAAAGCGGTATTTTCTAAATGGTCTTACTAAGCAGTAAGACCATTTTTGTTTCAATTATCGATTAAGGGATCTTAGCCAGTTCTTGCTTTAATTTATCGATTTTACGCAGTTCCTTTTCGATCTTACCCTCATACTTTCGAATTTTATCCGCTCTTTCATCTCTTTTTGCTTCTTCTAAGTCGGCTTGGTATTCAGCTAAATCTTGTTCATTGGATTCAATCTTCTCGCGGAGATCATCCTTCAAACCTTCATTAGTGCAGTTCTCTTTCGCGGCTTTCAACGCTTTTGTTAATCGCTCCACCTTGTACTGATTGTCGTACTGTTCCGCTTTCTTTATCTGATATTCGATCTCACAGAACTTCTTTTCACAGCCAGTTAGCGCGTCGCATTGGGTGCTTGCCATGCTGTTAAAAGAGAGTGCGCAAAGAAACAGTAATGAGCCTGTTAGGTGTCGAGTCATGGTTTACCTTCTTATTGGGTCTATTTAGTTTGTGCTTATATTTGTTGAGTCTCACTTCGAGAGTACATTAGCACCCCATTTCTTTGCTATTGGCAGGGGAGTGTTAAAGATAAGTCTCTGTGCCTAATGACTTATTTTGAACACGACTAGATTTACAAATGGCTAATCCACAACTTATCGAGCTCACACCAACCGAAACCATTCACTTGCGATCCGTGTATCTTTTCTGAAACCTCCAAATTGAACGCCTCTTGCTTGAGCTCAACCACAACCCCAGATTCATGCAACCAATGCTTGAGTTCCAACAGTGCATTCATCGCTAACTCAAAGTTGGGTTGGTTTGTTATTGAGGCTAAGCCGTGTTCGATTTTCTCTAGCATCTCAGCAGACAAAGTTAAGTCCTCAAATGGGAAGCGAGTGAAAAAGCTTAACCACGCAGTGAAGGTGTCGTTCTCATCAATAATGCTGCACAACGCGACGTCTTTGGTAGTTAGGTAGTTAGCTAGGTAGTGCCCATATTCCACGCTGGTTTTGTTGTCGCCGGATACTGATAATTGCTCGAAAAGGGTTTGGCATTCAGAGGTGTCTTCAACAGTGAATTCACGAACGGTTTTCGACAACATCGGGCTTTGAATCTTGAAGAAGGTTGAGCCGAAACTCGGTTGAGAAGCATGGTCATCGTTACGCACGGTGGTCGTCTTTTCGGGCAGTTTCACGCACACCTGATTTTGAGCGCAGGCTTTACTCTGTGCCCATTCCGGGTAGACCCACAACTCGACTCGATTGAGAATCGGCGTGCTGTGTGAATAGGCGCTATTACGGCTCAATCTCAACATCTTGCTTGAGAATATGTCTAATGAGAACGCGCCAGATCCAATCAGCCTGTCAGTCGGTGATGAGTGATCAAATACGGAGGCTTCAGCCCTAGCAAGTAAGCGCGGTAAATGCCAATCAGGTTGATTCAATTTCACGACAACCACATTGCCTGCCGAGACAGAGACCTCATCAATATGCTGATAACAGCGACGCCATATTTTGCTTTGGCAGAGCGAGCTAAGGTTGCGTGCTATGTCTTGAGGTTCGAGTGTTCTTCCGTTATGAAAGTGAACACCATTGCGAATCTGAAAGTGCCACTGTGTCGCATCTTGATTAGGCTGCCAATGATAAGCCAGATCCCCGCTGAGTTTGCCGTGCTTAACGGAGGTTAGGCGTTGGCAAACTTGCATAACTAAGAAACGTTCGGTGCGTCTAAGCACGCGTTGAGGGTGAAGAGCCTCGAGTTCTCGGTGAAAGGGGATGTACGCGATATTCTGCGCCGACGGATTGGTATTACTTAGAAAGGCTTGCAACTCAGCGCCAGCATTGCGGCCATTGAAGCTCAAGGTGCTAAAGACCTGTTCTATGTTGCCTGCGTCAGCTTGGGTTTGTGCGTATCGGTAACACGCCTCAATGGGCTCAACCAGACACGTCAGCTGTGCCTTCTTGCTGCGGCCTGAGCTAGCTTGCCACTCAATCCAGCCTTGTGCTGTCATCGCTTTGAGTAAGGTCTGAACGTGACGTTCACTCACGTGCAGCAGTGTGGCCAGTTGGTTGACCTGACAATGTGATACACCAGGCCCAAAAGCCTGAAATATCTTTTCATACAGTTCAAGCTTGCGCTTAAGGTTGCCCAATGTGCTTTTCCTAACGACGAGGTTGAGTTAAATGTGGATAGCCAGAGTCAATCAGTGCGTTTTCCATCGTGTCGAGAACTCGAGAGGTTATCTCTGAGCTTAGGATATTCGATTCAGTTTTGCCTTGAAGGACTAACTCTGAAAAATGGTCGATTTCAAACTCGAACCCATTCCCTTTCACACGGTAGTTGATGGTCGACTTTTGGCCTTGATGTTCAATCTCAATAAAAGCTGGATTCCACCATTTTTCGTGAATGGTGATTTTGGTTTCGGGTCCACTTAAATGTGCTGTTCGGGGAAGGTTTTGCACTGTTGATGCCGATATCTTACCGCTTATATCACCAGAGAATGTAAAGCATGCATTGGTATCAACATTTGCCCCTTGATAAAGACACGACATCTCTACCTGAGGTTTTGAAGGGTTTACATCCAGCGTTCGGCACAGATCGTAAAAGAACCAAAGCCCATAGACCCCAACATCGAGCGTTGCTCCGCCTGACAAATCCGGATTAAAGATAAACAAATCGGGCTCATAGTCGTGCTGGTTGCCAAAGCTGGCTTCGATTGAATCTATCTGAATGTTGTTGTCTACCAAGAATGATTGGAGTTCACGATACGCGGGAAACACCACGGTTTTCATCGCTTCTAACAGCATCACGCCATTTTGCTTGGCAAGGGCTTTCATCTTAAGCCAGTCAGCAAGGTTGGTAAAAGCCGGCTTCTCGACCAATACGTGCTTGTTATTCTTCAGAAACAGTTCAGCGAGTGGCTGGTGGTATGGGTGAACCGTAGCGATGTAAACCGCTTCAACACTGGGGTCACTTGCCATCTCTTCATAAGAGCCATAAGCCTTGTCGCAACCAAACTTGTTGGCGAACGTGACTGCGCGTGTATGGTCTCTAGCAGCAACGGCATACAGCTCACCATGTAAACAGTGCTCTGTGACTGCGGTTGCGAATCGATTAGCTATATTGCCTAGCCCTGCGATGCCCCATTTAATTTTGCGTTGCGTGTCGCTCATCAGTTACTCCAAATCGTTGTTTTGTATCAGTGTACTCAGAGACGCCACATACAAATAGAGAACAGATTTCTCAACCTGTTCTCTATTTATTTTATTCTAGTTGAAGCTCAGGATTAGCTCTGTATTGAGTGTTTCCAATCGGCTAGGGCTTGAATGTGTTTTGGCCCAATGCCACAACAGCCACCGAGGATATTCGCGCCAAGTGCGTGCCAGCGTTTTGCGTAAGCTAAGTAACCTTGGCCATCCAGTTCACGCATCTCCTGAAACATATCATTCGCTTCATGTTCGTTGCTGATAGGCGCAAAGTTATTGGCGTAGACACCAATTTCTAAATTACTGCCTAGCTCATCGATCACTTTCTTGGCATCGATAATGGCTTGGTCCATCACTTCAGGCACTGAGCAGTTAAACATAATGCCTGTCGCGTTTGATTGGCAGGCAAGTTTGATCGCGTCTGTTACGCTCTCGCCTGAACGAATATTGGCAGAATCGCCCTTGGTGTCTTCCAAACTGAATGCGTAATAACAAGGTTTATCTGACTGCTTAAGAACCGCATGAATGGATTCGAATTCTTGCAGACTACAGATGGTTTCCGCTATCCAAAGATCGATGTTTGGATCTTGGGCATCGTAAAGGGTTTGGATGATTGGCGCCGCTTCTTCTACCTTAAACAAGTCTGGTCGGTAGCTGCCAAATGGCGGTGGAATCGCGCCCGCCACTTTCACGGTGTGAGAAGCATTGTCTGCAACTGCTTTAGCCAACTCACCAGACAGTGCGGCTAGTTCAAAACCTCGTTGCTCAAACAGCTCTTCACCCAAATGAAAAGGTACACAGGCGTAGCTGTTAGTGATCAGGATTTCAGCACCGGCATCGACAAAGTTTTGATGTGCTTGGCTGACAAATTCGGGTGCTTCAATCAGCGCTTGAGCACTCCAAAGCGGTTGAGAAAATGGTGCGCCAATTTCTTTGAGTTCTCGGCCCATGCCGCCATCAAGTATGGTTAGTGTTTTCATATTCAATACTATCTAAACAATTGCTGAAGTTCTGCCGCCACCATATCAGACAACCTTGTTAGACAGAAGTTATCAATACTGTGTTGCCCAGAATGAATCATGGCTTAAACAACAGCGGGTTTTAACTATGGTTTAGCATGAATAGAACGATCAACCACTTTTAGAGAGTTAATAAATAGATAACTCAATGGGAAGTTCAGATTGATAATGAGCCTTTCGTAGGAGGTAATGTGTGCGTGAACAATTTCACACTTAAAGTTTAAAGTTTTCTATATATCACTCAGTTGGTTATAGGCAATCTTTTTGATATGTTTAGCGAAAGGGTTTGTGCTCGCACGATACTAAGATTTTATGTTTACAATCACTTTAATTGTTTGACTAAGCTACTAAATTAAAAGAGAATTAAAGTACTCACACAAGGGTTGCGCCCTTGTGTGATAGGGGTGCATTAAGTCTAATAGCGATCTGTGGTCGCTCGTCTGTCTTACGATATAGATATTAGAATTAATGGTTGCACACGCTGCTGTTGTCATTGCAACTGACAACAAAATAATCGTCGTTAGAGATTGCAAACCTCTTTCTGCGCGTGGTGGCCAGCCACGAAAAATCAGGAATTATTTCCTGAGCCGGCTCGGGAGTTATCAGGCAACGAATTGTATGTTTACTGTAAAGACCCGAAACATAATGGTTTCAATCGATATTGCGGCAATTACTAGAGCATTCGCTTTGGTGTTGCTGTTAACGGTATAACCTTTGGCAAGGGTGATGAAAGTCACCCTTTGTCATAAAGCTACCCACTCTACTTCTCTTTCTTCAACTTCACTTGTAAATATAACAAATTGCTCAAGAGTGATTCTGTAAACACGTGCCGAACTCGCTTCGCTCAGACATGGCACACATTCATTCAATGCTTGGCGTTAGTTGCCCAGAGGAAGTAATCAATCCATAGGGAACTTTTGCTTCTGGTGGAATACGCGCATAATTCGGATAATGTCGCCTTCGATCCAATAGGAGACGATCATTGAAATCTCAGGAATTATAAGTAATCGTCCACGAATGCCGTCTCTCTGTACACCCATAAGAGGCTGCTCAAGCAAGTTTTCTACTTTTGTTTCAATGAGGTTGTCAGCGTTCTCTGCCGCATCAGGGTTGAAGTCATAGATAAACTCAAAGATCCTTTCACGATCATTGAGTGATTCTTCTTCCCATAAAATCATTGCTTACCTCGGTTACGGATTCTGGCTTTGCGTTCTTCCATTCGAGATTTAGCAGTTTGGTGTTCAACGAAAACGGATTCTCCTGAGTCAAACTTCTCAAATGCTAGGTTTACTTGTTCAGTTAGCCATGCATCGTGAGATAATGTCTGTCTTTGTTGCTCAGCGAGTTGCTCAGTAAGCTCACGGCAAGCACCACTCAGTGTGCGACCTTGGCTCTCAGCCATCTGTTGAGCTAGGCGTTTTGTTTCTTCATCAACACGAAATTGAATTCTAGTGTCCATGATGTATTCCTTCATTGGTGTGTGTACAAATGTTAGCACTCACCTTTGAGATGGGCAACTGACAAGCTACTATGGCACCAATAACTAAATTTTGGTGCTGTTTCTATCCCATATAGTGCTATCTATAATCAACCATTCCAGAACGTAAAATGGTAGGTCACCACCATCTGTAGAGGAAAGTGCATTGAAGTTAACGAATAAACTCGTACGTTACCCGCACATTGATGTTGATCGTGCGTTTGAAAAAGAAGCTGAATTATTGCAGCAAATTCAGGCGGGTGAGATTGGACAAGCCTTAATGCTGTGGCAAGCAAAAACGCCAACACTCGTTTTGCCCGCAGGTAAAAAGTGGCCAGTGACCGTAGAGTCTAGAAAACAACTCGCGGCACAAGGTTGGCAACTCACCTCACGTAAAACAGGTGGCGCTCCCGTTCCCCAACTGCCGGGGATCATTAACTTATCGCACATTTACCATTGGCCTCGTGATGAAGCCTACAACATCCAAAAAGCGTATCTACATTTATGTGATGTATTAACCCTGTTTTTTAAAGAACTGGGCATCGATGTGGATGTACACGCGACTCCCGGTTCTTATTGTGATGGTGACTACAACCTCAATATCAATAAACAAAAAATAGTGGGTACTGCGCAACGTGTATTGCTTAAACAAGGGGGCGGCCAAATCGTACTTTCGCAAGCTTGTATCTTGTTAGATGTCGACTTAGAAAACATCGTTGCGCCAGTGAGTTTTTATAATCAAGTTTGCGGGAATCCAACCGTGGTCGATGCGCAGGTTCATACTCCCTTGTCCGCGCATTTGACGAGCCTTCCCAACGTAGATTCACTCTTTCAGAGGTTAAGCCAAGCTTTCATCAAGTATGCGTAATGTCTTCCTTTCGTTAACGCACAGCTCGCTTTTGGTTTAGGAAGGCCAACTTCTCGCTTATCCTTTCTCTCTATAGATCGCCGGCTTGATATCCAACAGTGGTGTGTTGTTCAAGCAATCTAAGCCTCTCACGGTTACGGTGCCATTCTCGACTTTTTCAATCGGTAGCACGGCGGCACCAATTGGGTTTGGTCTGTGCGGTGAGCGCAGTGCGAAGGTGCCTCTGGTCGGCGTTTCGTCATTCCTGCTTTGTACCAATTCATCTCGGTTAGCGCCTTCTAGCCAATAGAGAATCAGGATGTGGTCGCCAGTGTTTAAGCCCAGTAAGCCTTGCTGATAAACGTCATCTAAGATGATTTCACAGATCGGACCGTTGTCCGGTTGGATGTTATTCGGACACTCCGAAACCGAGTGATAAGGCGTGGTAATTCGGCCAATAAATTTCAGTTCTGCAGCCATATTTAGCTCCTATTAGTCTCTTTATTAATCGATTTATTTGTCATCGTTTTTCATGGTCACTAAGGTGTAGATGAAGATCGTAATCAAGATCACCACACCGCCGATAATACTGGTCATTGGTGGGATCTCAGTGAAGAAGATAAACGCCCAAACTGGTGCTAACACAGTTTCCAACATCAGAGTCATTGATACCTCTGGCGCGGTAATGTGGCGCGTTGCGACCATAGATAACACTCTGCCGACAGGAGCCGTAAACAAGCCCATCATGCCCATGATTAACCACGTTTCAACGCTGTAGCTTGATGGAGTTGCGAAGAAAAACATCACAACCGCTAGCAACAAACCACCTAGGCCCACACTCGCCAATCGGCTGACGTCTTGATATTTACGCAGCAAGGTAAACATCATAGATAAACAGATCACTGCGAATACCGCTAAAGCATCACCCATCCAATTACCTGAAGAAAACGAACCCGAAACGACAATCGTAATACCAATCATCACCGCAACAATGGCAACCAAAGTCGATCGACTAGTGGCTTCTTTCAAGATCAACCAGCTGAAAATAGCCGCAACAGCAGGGGCCGCACTGAGGATCACAAAGGTATTGGCAATCGAGGTCATCTTAATGCTGAACACCAAGCCTGAGGCACTGCCGAGCATAAGAATACCCGCTGCCAACAATGGCCAACCGCTCTGTACGACTGCTTTTCGGATTCCACGTTTGTCGTTGAACTTAAGCAAAATCGGCATCGAGATTGCGCTGAATAAGCCGAACAGAAAGGCAGTATCGAATCCGCTGACACCGGCATAACGAATGAAGATGGGATCAATACTCATTAATACGGCACCTGCGATCGCGAGGGTAAAGCCGAGGGTTCGTGTGCTTCTTGCTTCAGTTTTAGGGAGGTTCATTGTCGTCATTTCTCTATCCAATTATTTGTTATCAATAAATCATACTGGTGAGTATGATTTTAAAAATTGGTTGAGTCAATACAAATCATACTTTAAAGTATGATCTCTGTTTTGGGGTGGATGAAGTAATGAGCAAGATTGAGCAGAACAAAGAGAAGAAACGACTCGCGATTTTAAAAGCGGCGAAGGAGATATTCCTCGCGGAAGGCTATGTGCAAACCAGCATGGACCGAGTCGCTAGTGAAGCGAAAATGACCAAGCAAACGCTTTATCGTTACTTCTCTTCTAAAGATGTGTTGTTTGAAGCGACGTTAAGACAAATGGGTAGCCAGACAGACGATAAGTTGGTGGTGCATTTGCAACACGCCGATACTCGACAAGCGCTATTGGGCTTCGCAAAAGACTTCGTTTTGTTTCACCTTTCGAGCGAGCATATTGCGACCTTTAAGCTGTTGATAGCAGAAGGCAGCAAGTCTCCAGAATTGGTCAGTCGCTGTATGGACGTTGGCCCAGATGATACCGATCGAGTGCTTGCTCAGTTTTTCAACGAGCGATTCGATATTGAAGAACCACAAACCAAAATTAAGCTGTGGCTTGGTATGGTGATGAGTGTCAGAGAGGGTGTGTTGATGGGAATGCCTGCACCCACAGAACAAGAGATTACAGCTCACGTTGAAGCGAGTACTGACTTGTTGTTAGCGGCTTTGGCTTAGGTAGGGCTGTGAATCTGAAAAAGTAAGATATACGTTAGGCGCTGCTGGACTTTGATTATTCCATAATTTGGAGCTGCAACGCCTGTCGTTTGGTCTGTTTACGTTTACTGTTTACGAATTAAATCGAGCTATTACCAAGCAAAGGTTTTAATGACGTTTTGCTTAGTGATTGGGTTGTGAGCGATGTCTTGATTGATCTTATCAAGAAACGGCTTGCGAGCCTGAGGCAACATGCCACGCATTGGTGAGATGTTATTGCCGTGGTCGCCCCAGTAGTAGCAATCGAAATCTTCTAGGTTTTCGAGTAAGTATTTTTCTTCTTCCAGAATCTGCAATGGCGTTGGTAAAACAAACTCGCCACGGTTTACTTCTTTTTCCAACACCGATCCCGGTTGAACGGCTAAAGCCATTGGTGCAATCGCATCCGGCTGCATGATGTTCAGTAAGCTGGTGGTATTAATCGCATGCTCGACAGAACGCTCTTTGCCGCCAAGACCAAAGATGAAAGAAGCCAGCACCTTGATGTCTGCTTCACGGGCTAGGTTCATACCTTCAATTGCATGCTCACGCGTCATGCGCTTTTGAATACGTTCAAGCACAATTGGGTCACCGGACTCCAAGCCTGAATAGGCCATGCTTAAACCTGCCGACTTAATCTCTTTTAATTCAGACAAGCTCTTACGACGGAAGTCATTGAACCCTGAATACAGAGAAATATTCTTGATCTCTGGGAAGGTGATTTTGATGTAATCCAGAATCGAAATCAGCATCTCGGTTCTAATCGCCATCACGTTACCATCGACTAAAAAGATAGACTCTACATGCGGGTAGATCTTTCTCGCTGCATCAATATCTTCAAAGATGTCTTTGATGTCTCTTACTTTGAAACGCTTATCATCAAACATCGTGCAGAAGGTACATTGGTTGTTACTGCACCCCAATGTTGTCTGGATGAGTACGCTCTCTGCTTCCATCCAAGGACGATAAACTTTACCTTCAAAACGCATAAATGCTCCTCGGCCGTAGCCTGTGTTGTTTCGACGAGAGCAAGTTTAGCAATCTGCATCTTGGGTGATAATTGGGCAAAGCGGGGAATCAGTATTAAAGAAATTTTAATAATCGAAAGAGTGCGCAGTTCTTTGTCTGTATGGATAGAACTGCGGCTTGGATTGTGTGTGTGGGGGGGGGGGGAAGTGTTAGTGGTATTTTTACTAATGAATGATCAGTGCGCAACGCACAGCTTTTCTTCGAGCAATTGATCAAGCACGGTCACCAGCTTGTGGTTCTTGGTGTTGTCTAATGCGTCGGCGTGTGGGTCTTTGAACAACCCAGAATCATTATCAAAATATTTACCGGAAGCGTTGGCAAACTCATCACTGAGCGCAGCACGACAAAGAATATCGGCTCCAATCGCCAGATCGTTTCCATCAACGCCATAAGCATCTTTCACCAGTTTACTGCCAAGGAAAGAGGCTGGGTTTACAGGGATAATTGCAGTGCCTTTGTCTAAAAGAGTATTGGCTAATTCGATGGACCACATCGTTAGCGCGAGCTTACTTTGTGCGTAAACCGGACCATCAAGTTCCCCCGCATTCGGGCTAATCAATGCATCTAAATCTACGGGTGCTTGGGCTGCTGAAGATAGGTTGACGATACGACCTGTCGCATCAAAAAGAGGAAGCAGCTTTTGTGTCAGTAGATACGGCGCAATGGTGTTTACGACAAAACGCACATCAAGATTGTCTGGAGTGGTGATGTCCGACACCTTATACACACCTGCGTTGTTAATGAGTATATCGAGTCGTTTGTGATCGCTTTTGATTTGGGTTGCGAGCGCCTCAACTTCAGAGAGCGTCGATAGGTCTGCGATGTAGCTTTCGATGATTGCATTCTTAGACAGGCGAGACAAAGCGGTCACGACTTTATTGACCTTAACTGGGTTGCGGCCATGAATCAGAACATGGTGCCCTTGCTGCGTTAGTGCTTTTGCGGTCTCTAAACCGATGCCATCCGTGGCCCCTGTGATCAGAATTATTTTTTGCATGTTCCGTCCTTCAAAAAATAGTTTGAACAACGTTATAACAAAGATTAATGACACATAGTTGCATTTGGCTCACAAGCTGAAGACTCAAATGTGAGTCTATGGGGCAAATAATGACCATTTTAACACTTGGTGGGTAACCGTTGGCGTGTAAGCATTAAGTAAGACAATGGGTCAGTTTGTGGCTGACCCAAATTAAGAGAAGTGAACGAACTATTTGATGTCTTGAACGTTCATAACCAGAGTTTCCCAGTTACGTTGGTTTTCCATATCGTGCTCTAGGCCTTGCTCATCGGCAATTTGGAAGCGCTTAACCGCAGGTGTTTTGCTGGTGGCTTGATACAACCAGTAGGCCTCTGCTTTGAGTGCTTCGTCGATCGGTTTATCGATAGACTCGTACACCGCTTGCTTACATGCATTGATCGATTCGGCAGGGAATTGAGCGATTCGTTTGGCAAGAGTATCGACGTATTCGCCAATTTCATCCGGTTCTAGTGCCTTGTTGATGGTGCCGTATGCTTCGGCTTCGTCAGCATCAAAGTCTCGTGCACTTAGGACGATTTCGAGTGCGCGACCTAAGCCGACTTGGCGCGCCATACGTGATGCGCCGCCACCACAAGGAAGGATGCCCATACCCACTTCCATTTGCATGAATTTGTATTTACCACGAGCCGCGAATCGCATGTCACACGCCAGTGCAAATTCGTGGCCTCCACCTCGAGCGAACCCTTCAAGCTTGGCAATGGTGGCTTGTGGCAGTTTGCTGATTCTTTCTAGCACCACTTGCAGGTCGAGTAACTTCGCTTCTTCACGAGAAACGGCTTCTGTCGACATGTCTTTTAATAGATTAGTGTCGTAGTGGCAGACCCAAACTTCAGGGTTTGCTGACTGAAATACCACGACCTTGATGTCACGATCGCGCTCTAGTCTCATTGCTAAACCATTGAGGTCGGCAAGCATCTCTTGCCCTTGAACATTCACAGTACCGAAGTCAAAAGTGACGGTAAGAATTCCATCCTCGGCTTGAGCTTTAAACGTTGTATAACCTTGATATGCCATTTCCATATTCCTTCTGAGAGATTTCATTTCAGCCTATTCAGTGTGAATGCGACCTAAATTCAGGCTAGCGAGGAATGTTCGAACCAACAATTAACCATTAAACGAAACACTATTAACGAATTATTAAGAGTGTTGGCGCGTTTGATAATTTCAATTTATTCAGTGTCTTAGATGGATATTTTAACGTTGAAGGTATTTTGCTAATTCGATTGTCAACGAAATCTAAAAACTCATTCCTTGTCTGGCGCTCTTATCCTTTTCATTTAGCTTCGTATACTGCTCAACTAGGTAATTAGCCCCAAGGTACAGACAAGAGTGAACCGACTTATGCAGATGAGATCCGCGACTTTGAAAACCATTATTGAGAAAACGCTGCCACTGACGCTGGGTGTGTTTGCGATCATGATGGTTCAATTGGTCGATTCGATCTTTATTGGTCAGCTAGGGGTGAATGAATTGGCGGTTCACGGTATCACCTTGCCATTTCAAGCGGCGTTTACCGGGGTTCAAGTGGGCATCGGTGTGGCGGCAACGTCCATTATTTCTCAAGCGGTAGGGGCAAAAGAGCAACGTAAATCCACCTCAATTGCCACGCTGTCGGTCGGATTTGGAGTCTTGGTGATTGCTTTGATCTGCATCGGGCTGATTGTTTTTAGCGATTCTGTATTTGCGTCGTTTGTGAATGATGTCTCTGACGCTCAATATCAATCCATGCTGTCTATTTTTAATGTGTACTGGCCGCTGTGGCTGTTCAGTGCATTGATGGTGGCGGTGCTTTATTTGGCCACCTGCGTTTATCGTGCTAATGGGGATACTAAAACAACCGGCAGCATGTTCTTGGCTGCTAGCGTGATTAACCTAATTCTCGACCCTATTCTGATCTTTGGATTGGATATGGGCATCGCAGGGGCGGCGATCGCATCGAGCATTGGCTACGCATTCGGCGCAATCTACATGTTAATTAAGTCTCGCGGCAAAGGTTGGTTTGGCTTCAATGGCGCGTGCAGTAATCGAATCAAAGGCTACAGTTTTGAGTTATTCAAGACGGTAATGCCAACCACTGCGAATCAGATATTACCTGCGGTCAGCGCGTTCTTCTCAATGCTTTTGATTGCGAGAATCGGAACCGATGAGATGGCTTTTTGGAGCCTACTCGCCCGTGTTGAAAGTTTTATGTTGGTATTTTCTCTTGCTCTGACCATGTCTATCCCGCCTATGATTGGTCGTTACCTAGGGGCACAGCAGCGATGCAAAATCCCAGAGCTATTGAATACAACAGCGAAGTTCTTACTGGTTTTGCACACCGTGATGGCAGCATTGCTGGCGCTGTTTAGTGGCTGGATTATTCCTGTTATCTCGGAAGAACAAAGCATACGCAGCTGGTTTGAAGTGACCTTGTTATTTATACCGTTCAGCTATGGCCCGCTTGGGCTTTGCATGTTGGTTGCGTCGGCTTTTAATGCCTTGGGTGTGCCTCGTAAAGCTTTGAATGTCTCTTTCTTACGCTTGTTTGTTTTCTACATTCCCGCTTTATGGCTCGGCTCGATAACTGGAGACATGATCAATGCGGTTATTGCTGCGACAGTCGCCAATGTTTTAGCGGGTGCTTTTGCATGGTTTAAGCTTAATGCCTATATTAAAACTCACATTATCCCTCGTGCCGCTGCGGCCAATAAGCAGCGTGTACTCAGCGCAGGCTAGCCATTATTGATGAACATTGAACATCTAAAATTGTTTGTGCGACTCGCGTCTACGCACAATATAAGTCAAGCAGGACAAGAGCTTGGGTTGTCACCTCCGGTAGCCAGTATTCATATCGGAAAGCTCGAAGAGAGCCTAGGTGCACGTCTTGTGCATCGCACCACGAGAAAGGTTTCCCTGACCGAAGAAGGCATGGCATTTCTTCCTCACGCCAAGCAAATCCTTTTGAGTGTCGAAGCGGGGGTAGCCTCTGTCGGAACCGGTAATGAATTACCCAAAGGGGTGTTGCGAATATCTGCACCTTCTTCGTTTGGTCGGATGCATGTTATGCCAGCGCTAAAAGGGTTTTTGGCTAAGTATCCAGATCTGTCGGTGGACATTTCACTCAGTGACTCAATCGTCGATCTGGTCGATGGTGGCTTTGATGTAGCGATTCGTAATGCGGAGCTACAAAACTCAAGCCTGATCGCTCGTAAGCTCTCTACTGATAAGCGTATTCTGTGTGCGTCGCCAGAATATTTGGCAGTTCATGACTATCCGAAAACACCAGAAGACCTCAAGCAACATCAATGTATCAATCAAACCGGCTTAGAAGGTTGGACGTTCGATACACCAGAAGGCGATGTCACCATCAAGAAGAAAGGTGCTATCCGCGTCGATCACGGTGAAGCGGTAAGGGATCTGTGTGTCGATGGCTTGGGCATTGCCATGTGTGCGACTTGGATTGCTTATAAGCAGCTCGCGGAAGGTTCGCTGGTTGAGGTGTTACCGGATTACCCTTTAAAGGATGAGGCGGCTATCTGGGCGGTATACCCGAGTGCTCAGTTACTTGCACCTAAGGTACGCGTATTTATCGACTACTTTGTGCAATATTATGGTTCACCTTCTTATTGGGATTGTGAAGTAAACGGTCAAGCTGAGTAGCGTCTAAGAGACACTCATTGAGAACAAATAAGAAAGCCCCGACCAAAAGGTAGGGGCTTGTTTTTATGTTCTTTATAGAACGTTTTTCTAGCTAACTGCTGTTGTTTTTATTTAGTGTA
Source organism: Vibrio sp. 10N.261.46.A3 (assembly GCF_041472995.1). Classification (NCBI taxonomy): domain Bacteria; kingdom Pseudomonadati; phylum Pseudomonadota; class Gammaproteobacteria; order Vibrionales; family Vibrionaceae; genus Vibrio; species Vibrio sp. 10N.261.46.A3. The sequence continues at coordinate 49,587 of NZ_JBFRRH010000127.1, forward strand.
TCCGGCGTTTAATGAGCGTGTACCGCTGAATCTTGGTATAGCTCGGCATCAACTTCTTCGCCTTTGTTTGGACGTGGCACAATCTCAAAAGAGGTGTCAGCTTCTGTCAGTGAAGACAGCAGTTTGTTAAGCGATGTTTTGTCACCTTTCACTCCTGCTTGTCCGTCTTCTAACAGTTTTCCAAGGCTTGTTTTCTTAAGCACGATGTCAGACACGTCAGACTTATTGATGATCAGTGTCGTATCAGCGTCTTGTAACTCGTTCACTTGAATGTTGTTCAGGTTACCGTTAGACATCTCAACGTAGTAGAACTCTTTCACATCAGGCAACTGAATATTCAACGTAAATGGTGTTTCTTGTGCTTTTAGCGAATCCACTTTTACGGCTAAGTAATCGAGTAGGTTTTCAATCGTCATGTTCGCCAACACATCCGGAGATGCAGTTTTTGGTGCGCCTGGTTGTGTTCCAATGCGAAGCTCTTGAGCGCCGGTTAGGTAGATGTTTCTCCAACCTGCACCTTCTGATTGATAACCCAATTGCTCATAAGTATCTGCCAATAAGCCACGCGCAACTTTGTTCTCTGGTTCTGCTTGAATCACCTTATTCAGTGCTGTTGCAACGAAGCGGTATTCGCCTTCTTGGAAGTCTTTCTGCGCTTTTTCAATCACAGCGTCGCTGCCGCCCATGTACTCAACAAACTTCACTGACTCTGGCTTGATTGGTAGTGGGTTTAGGTTAGCTGGGTTCATGTCGAAGTAACCAAGGTACATGTTGTACACAGCGCGAGCATTGTGAGAGTAAGTACCGTGGTAACCGTTGGTGTGCCAAGACTGTTGAATGCTGTCTGGCATGACCTTGTAAATCTCGTCCCCGATGTCTTGTAGAACCACACCGTTATTGGCTAAGCGAAGCGTTTGGTTATGAGTAAAACCGTAAGCGTCACGCTGCATTTTTAGGTAATCAGAGATCTCTTGTTCGCCCCAGATTGGCGATGAGTGAGACGCAAACAGCACCTCAGTATCTTCCCCCCAAGTGACTAACATCTCGTTGATCTTCTTAGACCATTTCAAGCCGTCACGTACTTTAGCGCCACGCAGCGTGTACAGGTTATGCATGCCTTGGTAAGTCAGCTCGCCAGTCCAAAGTGCTTTCATGCTTGGAATATACGTCACCATTTCAGAGGCCGCTTCGGTACCTGAAGCATCCATGAATTGCATTTCTAGGCCGTCAATAACCAGAGTTTCAATCTCTTCGTTATGGTTCAGCTCGTAGTCTGGCAGTACGTAAGTAATGCTACCGGTTGATAGGCCTTTCGACAGTGCAGCATCAACAATACCGTGCTCGTGTCGGTTCAGGGTTGCACCATACTGATAAGCGGTACGACGAGACATTGCATTACCCGCCAATACGTTTTCGTCGACGATCTCTTTAGTAATGTTTTTCGAACCGTACACTTTTACATCTGGGTATGCGTCTTTGATTGCTCTTGCGCCACCAAAGTGATCAGCGTGCGAGTGAGAGTAAATCATAGCAACGACGGGCAGTTCGCCGCCATCAGGCACATTGCTCTTGAAGAATTTGAGTGATTTAGCGGCCGCTTCTTTGGTAAGAAGAACGTCGTAAGCGATCCAACCGTTGTCACTACGAATGAAAGAGATAGACGCTAAGTCAGCACCTCGAACTTGGTAAACTTTACCCGGAACAACTTCATATAAGCCTTCTGCTGCTTGGTTCAATACCGCTTGGCGCCACAGTGAAGGGTTTACTGAATCTGGTGCTTGGTCTGCATTCGTCACACTTGGGTCGATAAAGTTAAAGCTATTGCGAATGATGTCGCCCGTCTCTTGATCAAAGCTAGCAATCAGACCCTTGTTGTTATTGTCGAAAGCACGAGTGTCGGCAAAGTTAAGTGTTTTTGCGAACTCTTGGTTTGCTTTGGTGGTCATCTCGGTTGCGCTTTTGCCACCTTGGTCGCCAATTTCGCTGAAGTGTGCGTGATCATGGTTAGCTGCAACTGCTGGGAATGCCAGCGAGATAGCTAGGAATAGTGATGCGTTTTTGAACGTGCGAGAAGTTGTCATAAGAGCCTCTTCATTTCAGAATTTTGTTTCGTTGAGGCGATTATAGGAATAAGACATATAGCAAAAAATAAAGTAAGCTTTATTTAACACATCACGAACTGTTATGTGTTGTATGCTTAAAAGTAGCAGATTGAAGCGAAAAGCTTGTCGCATACCCAATGCGAGTGCACCTAAACATGGAGAGTGACCGTGAGTGATGTTGAAAAGTTAGATCTAAATTTACTGAGCGTATTTTTGGAAGTGTATCGACTGCAGTCGATCACCTTGGCATCTGAATCGCTTGGTATGACTCAGCCTGGAGTGAGTGGGGCATTGAAGCGACTGCAATCTCAACTCGATACCGACCTGTTTATTCGTGAAGGGCGCGGGATTATTCCGACTAACGCTGCGGTGCAATTAGCAAACCGAGTGGAACCGGCTCTTGAAGGCATAACCAGTGCAGTCAGCACCTTAAAGCAGTTCGATAATCAGCAGCATCATGTGTTTCGAATTCTGGTGAATGAGATCGGCTTAACCAAGCTTCAACCCCTTGTCGAGCAAGATGAAACGTTGGGGAATATCTCTATCGAGTTCAATATGGTGCCGAACAACGAAGAAGAGCTTCTTCAGAGCTTAAGCATGCAGCAAGCTGATCTAGCGATTGATATCCATTACCCGCAAGTGAATGGATATATGAAGCAGCCGATGATTGAAGATGAGTTGGTGCTGATAGCTCGAAAGGGGCATCCGAGAATCAATGGCTCTGTGACGCAAGAGCAATATTACACCGAAAAGCACGTTACTTTTAGAATGCGTCGAACCCGTTTATACACGGCAGATTACTTTACCAAGTCGCCACTGAAACAGAGAAAAGTGAGTGCCGAGTGTGACTCGCTGATGACCATGTGTGTGCTGGTATCGGGCTCAGATTGTGTCGGCAGTACGTCGCGTGATTTTGCCAATCAATTTTCCGAACCCTTCCAGCTTCAAGTGCTTGATCAGCCGTTCGAAATATTGCCGATGCAGCAATACATGATCTGGCATAAAAGAACCGATTTGAATCCTGCTCATCAGTGGTTGAGAAACAAGATTCAACAATACATGGTTGATTAACGAGCCGCTCTTGCCGCTCGTTTTTGTTTGGCGCTCTCTATCATCTTAGAAGGCGTCATACCGGTCACTAACATGGTGCCGGTAATAACCAGAACCGATCCGAAAATGGTGTTCAGGCCAATCGCTTCGTCTAAGAAAAGGTTGCCCCACAAGATGCCAAACACTGGAATCAAAAAGGTAACAGACAGAGCCGAAGGCGCACCCAGTTCAGAAACGAGATTGAAGTAAAGCAAGTAAGCAAGCCCAGTACACACGGCGCCTAATAAGATCACTGATGTGGTGATGGTTAGATCCGGAGCCTCTCTCATCGGCATGAAAAAGACAAACGGCAACACGATTAATACCGCCGCCCACATGCTGCCATGAGCATTGTTGAATGCCTCAACTTTGGGTGCTTGTTTGGTATAGTTTGACGCGACTCCGTAACTAAAGGCCGCCATCACCGCCGCAAAGATTGGAAGCACAGCCTCACGGCCAATGTTCATCGCATCCCAACCGACCAACACGCCAACTCCCGTTACCCCAATCCCAAGCCCTAATAGAACACGCGCCTCGAGTGTAGTTTTGGTCCATATCGCACCGATGATTGCCGCCCAAATTGGCGCTGTCGAGTTCAAGATGGCGAGTGTCGAGGCGTTCAGTGTCTGCGCGGCATAAGCGAACAGTAAAAAGGGAACTGCGGTATTAAACAACCCAAGAATAAAGAAGTGTTTAGCGTGAGTGTTGAACGTCAGCTTTTTTCTTAAATACAAAGACACCAACAGTAGCGTGATTGCTGCAAATAGTACTCTTGCTTCAATCAACACTGCTGGGCCCAATGGATTAGCGGCAATTCTCATGAACAGAAACGAACCGCCCCATATCGCAGCGAGAGTTATTAATTTTAGAAAGTTCACGGCGTATATCTCAGAATGTGTAAAACACCGACTATTGATCAAAGCTATATATTACACAAGCTTAGATATTAATACTGTGCAGCTAATTGTTGTGATTTTGATAACCAAACGGCTCGCTAAATAGGAACACTTTTGATGAATTCTGTTCTGTTTATCCTTCCTGATTTGGCGGGTAATCTAGCGTTAGACATCAAACTTAGGCAAACAAAATGAAGATTGAACACATCGCAATTTGGACCAAAAAACTCGAAGTTTTGAAGAGATTTTACGAAGACTATTTCGGTGCGACATCGAACTCAAAATATCACAACCCAACCAAAGGGTTTTCTTCGTACTTCCTCTCATTTGAAACTGGAAGCCGCCTAGAGATCATGGAAATGGATTCGGTGCCTGAATCGAAAGATGACATCTATGATCAGTTTACAGGCTTTGTTCATATGGCTATTTCATTGGGGTCGGAGCAAGCGGTCGATGCACTCACTCAACGCTTGGTCGAAGACGGCTATGAGCGCTTAGATGGCCCAAGAAGAACAGGCGATGGCTATTATGAGAGCTGTGTACTCGATCCTGATGGTAATCGTTTGGAACTTACCGTTTAATGTAGAGACTTAATTGAGTTACTCATCTACTAACGGAACTGAGGTATGACAATGATGAAGCGTGCTGTGACTTTCCTTTTTAGTCTTGGGCTTATGGGATGTGCTACCTCAGAACCGGCGTATGAGCAGGAGACGGACGCGAAACCTGAACCATCACAACCCATAGGTTACCTTGGTTTTAAAGCTCACCAAGAATGGGCTATTCAATTCAATGATTGCACGGTCTACGATTTAATCGGTGCACAACCTTACCAGTGGTTTGATCGCACCTCAGCCTCTGTGAGCTGTTATACGTTTAAGCCAAATGATGCCATCGAGCCATTATCAGTCTATGCCAACGCAAACTTCGACAGCAATAAGCTATACCCGTGATCATTGAA
>NZ_JBFRRH010000128.1:0-1100 GCF_041472995.1 Vibrio sp. 10N.261.46.A3
ATACCGAATCAACTTGAAGATGCAGGCTTGAGAACCTGAAAATTATCATTAATTCGAGATGTCAAAGAGCCTGAGATCTCTGGAAGAGTCACAGTAAAAAATTGGTCTATTGCCGCTTTGAAGTCCCGCTTTCTTTTGAAGTAAACGTTGTTCCTCGACTTCTCATTCATTACTTTCCATAGCCGCTCTATTGGGTTGAGGTTTGGGCTGTAAGGTGGAAGATAATGCAGTTCAATATTCAGGACAAACGCCGCATCTTTGACTAAGTCACTGCGGTGATATCCTGCACCATCTAAGATGATATGAAGTTTATGAGCTAACGGATAGCTCTCTCTTAACTTACAGAAAAAGCGAACAATACTTTCACTGTTAATGCTTTCGTAATCGTCAACGATGGTGGCACCAATATCCGACAGGTTCAGTGCGCCAATAATGTTCAATCTGCTGCGATTACCCGTTGTTTCAATCACTTTATCCTGCCCAGTACGTATCCAGCCATGAGATATTTTTGTTGATAAGGTTGGATGAACAGCGTCGATAAAGACTATCGATTCATCCTTGCCACAACTTGCCTTTAGTGCTTCATAAGCTTCTATGAATGCTTGTTGTTTTGCTTCATCAAACTTGTGTGGCACACCTTTCGGCTGCTTGTAGCTAAACCCATTATGGTGAAGCCATTTGTTCATGCCAGAAACCGTGTAATCAAGTCCAAATATCTCTTTAATGTAGGCGACAATTTGATACGTATGAGAATAGGTCTTCTCAGTCAAATGTTCGATTAGCTGCATGGTTTGAGTCGCTGAAAGCTTGCTTTGACTTCCGCCATTTTCAGGCTTCAATTTTTCAGAGAGGACGTAGTCACTGAGGTGACGTGCAACGGTCGATTCATGAATACGAAGGGCTTGTGAAATCATCGCCTGACTCCAGTCTTCAGAAGCCAGTAAAACAGCCTTAATACGGTCACGCACTCGACCATCACGAGTAGAATCGTGCATTTGTTCGAGTTGTAATTTCTGTTGAGGAGTCAGTGTAATTTTCATAGTGCGTAGCATGATCCTGATTCTAAAGAAAATCAAGCATCTTCAATGATCACGGGTATA
>NZ_JBFRRH010000129.1:0-617 GCF_041472995.1 Vibrio sp. 10N.261.46.A3
GGCGGTGGTAGATTGCAGTCATACCAAGCTAGAACCGCGCCTTGTCGGTCAATATCAAAGATTAGATAAGTGACCAACTTAGGTTGGTTCACTTGCAAATACTTCTTCTTGATCGCTGTGATTTTGGGGCGTATGTAAGTGACACCGAGTTCATCGGTGCAATACGGCTTATGAGGAAGCGTCTCGATGAGATCGAGTTGAAAAGCTTTTGAATGTTCAGTCTTCACACATAACTGCGCTTATGGCGGTTATGTGTGGATTGTGTTTGTCTGTTCATGTGTTAAAATCACCTTAAGCATTTAGCCCTGAATTATCGACTTACCACCAAGTTAGAACGATGTTCAGGGCTTTGTTTTATCTGTCGTTTATATTACGCCTCAATACCTTACTTCGCAATTTCCCCTTAGAGCTTCTTGCTATCAGACACAAAAAAGGCCGCTTTAGCGACCTTAAGATAATCATTGTTCTACCGAAACACTGTACTTCGCATTAAGTGACGTTACGTTAAATCAGCCTTGCCGATATTAATTGTTACAAGTGCTTTAACCGCTCTATTGAATCACCGACATCTCCAAATGAAGCTCTATGCTCCAACAGAGCTTGTGCTATGTTTTTCT
>NZ_JBFRRH010000130.1:0-46179 GCF_041472995.1 Vibrio sp. 10N.261.46.A3
TTTTAACTTTTAACTTTTAAAGAGTATCTCTGTCTTCTTGATGAGCACGCCCTCAGGCGTGCTTCTCATAAATCTCTAACTCAACTTCATTCGGCGCATATGCCGTTTTGAGTTCAATACGGTCGGGGAACTCAATGAAAACTACCTTTAGCTTTCGCCCATAATCTGTTTCTGCAATGAACCATTGTGTCGCAGGGTTCGTTTTGTGCTGCTCGCGAGTATCTTCTAAAAAACCTTTTTCTCGGTTCGAAAAACACTCTTCAACCTCAGAGATACTAACACTGTGCTTTACTTTAAGCTTAGCCTTAATACTCTGAGGGACTGTATCTTCTAAAGACAAAGCTACCTCCTTTTTAGTTCTAGTTAAAAGCTTTGAATATATACATTGTATATACAACAAAACGAAGTATATACCTTGTATATACAGAAAATCAAGACTAACTTTTCAGATACGGTATCAGATACATAACGCCGCGTTAAGTAGTGAGCAACGCCACCACGAAACCTAACCATACCACCGTAAACACAAAACCCAACGATAGCACTAAAAATGCCATGCGTTGGGAATGATCTTCACCCGATAAAATGGACACCCTATTATCTTTAACCCGTCGCTCCTTCATATTCATGCGGGGTTCGATATCCAAGACTTGAGTGCAGTCTATAACGGTTATAAAAATGCTGGATATAACCGGCAAGTTTATCTCTAAGCTGCTTCTCACTTTTAAAACTATTTTTCCTAATTATGTCGCCTTTGAGCGTATGGAAGAACGACTCCACCTCCGCATTATCAGTGCAATGACCTGGACGATTCATACTTGGGACAATTCCATTTTTTGATAATAAAGCTTGAACTTCATGGGCTCGATATTCAGAGCCTCTGTCGGTATGAAACAATAAGCGCTCTTGTGGCTTTCGATTTCTAATTGCCATTCTCAACGAACTCATCGTTAGCTGTGTACTCTTCTTACTACCAAGCGACCAACCGACGATTTTACGCGAGTAAAGATCGATAACGACCGCTAGGTACATCCAACGTTTACCTTGCTTTATATACGTTAGATCTCCAGACCATTGTTGATTAACTGCCGTTGGTTTTGGTGTGTCTTTTTTAATATTCTTAATCGATTGATAGAACCGATGTAGCTTGGCCATTTTCATGTAAATGCGATAACTTCGCGCTCTTAGCCCTTGCTCTCTCATGATCCGAGCCACACGCTTGCGGCTAACCAAAACTCCTTGCCGCCTCAGCTCTGCATGAACTCGTGGGCTGCCGTAAGTCTCTCGACTCTGGGTAAACACTTTAGTTATCCGCTTCTTCAAAGCCTGCTCTTCTTGATCGTAGCGGCTTGGCTCTCTATCAAGCCATGCGTAATAACCCGACTTAGAAACAGATAAAAAACGACACATCAATACAATGGAATAACGCGTTTTGTGATGGACTATGAATCGGAATTTTGTCGATTTTCTTGGGCAACGAATCGTTGCCACTTTTTTAGCAAGTCATTCTCGAGCTTAAGTTGTTCGTTCTGACGTTCAAGCTCTGCAATCCGACTAGACTCAGTTTTCTGACTCGGGATCTTAGTCCTTTTCTTACGTTTATCTTCCAAAATAACCCCTTCTCTATAGTCCTTTCGCCATTTAGAAAGCATATAAGGATGGATATCCAATGATAGCGCCACGCTTTTAACTGTAGCTCCTTCTCGAAGCGAAAGTCGGACGGCAGTTACCTTAAATTCCGTGAGATATTGTTGAGTTTTTTTACCTGATTTATAAGCTGGCATAAACACCTCCAATTACAATTGAAGGTGTCCACTAGATCGGGTCAACTACAGAATCTGTCTTAAACGCTTTGTTAGCATTTGACTGCCTACTTGGCGTGCATACCTTTAAGCTGAGGAAACTCAAATACTGGTAGTTCTTCATAATGTACATATGCGTTATACAAACTAATAGCTAGATTTGGAATGAAATTCGAAAAGTCAAAATATGCCTGTTTTTTTGATGTCTCATCATGCCAATATCGAATTTCAATAAAAGAGTTTGACCAACGCTGAATTTCTTTTTCAAAGGTATCTGTAGAAATATCACCAACGAGGTAAATATACATACGCCGCACCCAATTTTTCCTATCTTCAGGAAGAAGTTGGTACAACCCCCATAAACCATGATTTCTGCCAGGGTTTATACCCTGCTCTACCAATATCCCTTTAAAGAACAGTTCTGACGCAAAAGCGAAATTGACCATTGTTGGTGCTACCAAACGATTATTCTCTGTGCCTTTTGACACGGCAACACCTGCTAGCACAAATTCTTCCGCAGTATGCGTAGCGCCACCATGCATTTTTTCTATCGACATCTGACTGTATATTATCCTTTAGAATGCTAACAGCTATATTAGACAGAATAATTCTGCATTTTGCCCTTGAAAAAATTCTGTCTAGTCTCCAAGACTCGCTGCACTTAGCCCAATAACTCATTTAATAACATCATCTTACCTACTTATCTTCGTATCAAACATGACGAAAAGCAGAAATTTTTCATATAGTTTCGGCAAAATGCAGAAAACTCCCCAATATGTGAGTGAACAGCCAATTCAGACTATGAGTTGCCATAACTTAAGAGTCTTATTCTCAAACAAAAGCTCCGACATGATTGTCGGCGTTTACGCTATAGGTATGGATAAGTGAGAGGTAGTAACTACTTCGCCATGGTACTCAAAAACTCGGCTTCGAACTCTTCATCGGCTTCTCGGGTTAGGCACTCCACCAGCCAGTCGATGCTTTGATGGTCTAGCTTGCTGTTCACCACGAAGGCTTGCTTTACACCAGATTGACCCAGCTTGGCAGACCCGTAGTTCTTAAATGATTTGTTACCGTGGTAATGGAGTGATTTGATCGCCTCCGTGTTAGGTTCTGGTAAGGCATCGAGGGTGTTAGCCAGCTGAATCACCAACTCCATTGGGTTCTTAGATGATGAGATGCGATAAAGAAAACCTGGCACTTACCTCCCCCAGAAACATCCCCAAAAAAATATAAAAAACAGCCCTTTTTTTCTCATTTATCATCCAAAAGGTTCATTAAGAATCATTTTCAGTCCTAACTGGTACTTTTGTTCCCGCACTCACATGTTCAAGGAGAATTACCATGTTAGACAGTATTGAAGTATCGATAGATCAACTTACAGATCACCACTATTAAGAAAAGATGGTGAAGTTCATCGAGAAGAGTAAGACCGAAGCGAACAGTCACATAATGTTCAAGGTGTTCGGTAAAGCTAACGGTATAGACAAGGAGCTGCCATGTTTTCTTCAGCCACAAGATCCAAACTTTGAGTTGCCATCAAAAGAAGTATTAAACGAAGTGGTGAATCTCATTCTCAAGCGTGGCTACACAAAAGCAGACATCGGTGCATTCCTTGGCATGAGTTCGGAACGAAACAGAACACTAAACTATTGGCTAAAAGAAACATCAGAAAAGCAGATCAGCAAGAGCCATTGGCTCTGCCTCTCCCAACTCGCGGGTCTGACCTTCATCACGATGCTTCATGCAGAGAACCGAAATGAAACACTACATCTACCACATAGTAATCAAATCAGAAGTAGACAACGTTGACGTTGGTTACATTGGCGTGACGAAGGACTTCAACCGCAGGAAGGTGCAGCACTTCACTTCACTTCACTAGCAATGAAGGGACACATCAACTACAAACTGCAGGACTACTTTGAAGAACACAAAGACAACATCACCATGTACGTGTTCAAGGAGTTCGACACTGAAGAGAAAGCTTACAGATTTGAAGCGACACTACGCCCACATGCCAACATTGGTCTTAACATCGCATCAGGTGGTAAGAAGGAGTATCAGGAACGTTTCGAGCCTAAGAACTTCAGAGACGAACACAAGAGCAAAGGTTTCTTTGGTCGGGTCAGGACCATGCTAAAAGCGGCGAACCACAGCCTAGAGTCTTGGGCTGCTGAGTCAGTGCGACAAATGGAATACAAGAAAGCTCAAGCAGAAGAGGAAGAACGCGAAGCTAAGCCAACGATGACCTTCAAGAAGACAAACAAGTCTGTTCTAAAGGAAGTAGATCAACCTGCTGAAATGTTCGGCATACCCTTACCAAGAAGAACAGCTGAACCGCAGAATCGCAAGCCACTATCTGAAGCAGACCAGAAGGTGGTGAACGAGTGGCTAGGCAAACCATTCCCCTCACCGAACGGAAACAACGTAGCCAAAGCCCTAACAGACGAAGAAGCAAAAGCACTAACCAATATTTGGGCAGAGACACCCAAAAGGAAAGGTCATGCAAAGTAATCCAGCAAGAGACGTATTAGACCTCATCGAGAACGAAAGAGATCGGGAAGCCATCAACTACATCAATAACCCAATGAACTACATCAACCGTGGATTTGTTGTTGAGCTAGTCAAAGCGTTGATAGCCGAGCGAGAAGAGACTAACAAAGCTTACAGCGACAAAGCAAAGTCCATAGCAACAGCAACCAACCGAGTTCGTTCAGAGTTGGAACAAGAGCTAACGTCCTTAAAAGGCGAGAACGACACTCTAAGAAGCTCGCTGATTAGGCACGGTGCTGACCATGGGCTTTTGTCTAAATCGAATGAGGCACCAGTTACCACTGCTGGCAAACTAAATGCTGCTTACGGTCACTACGAGGATTGATTTTGAGAAAGGTAAACAAGCGAGATGAGATACCAACTCAGTTCTTAGAGCCCAAGCAAGCGCAAAGAAGGATTGAGAACTTCAACAAAAGAACGATTAAGCGCAACGTTCAAAAAGACATGAAAAAACTCAACGACTGGGTTCACTCGCTAAATGGAAAGAATGTGGACACCGAGAAATTTCTTAGCCGAATCTATGCCGTTGCCGACCTCTACATGCAAGAAGAAGTTTACCCAAGATCAGTATGCGCAAAAGGGTGTGCTCATTGCTGTACTGGCATTCTTGTCGAGGCGACCGCTATCGAAATATCGTACATCGAGGCAAAAGCCGATATAGACCTTGATATTAATTGGAGCGCGAAAAGCAGCGTGGGCTCGAATAGACCAACAGAGACCGAACATTGCTCTTTGCTTGATGCTCGCACAGCTACGTGTAAGGCGTACAAGCCAAGACCGTTACAGTGCCGCTTGTTCTCATCGTTTGACCATTATGAGTTGTGTGAAGACCCGCTTGGCGAACACTACACTCATAGAGCATCGTCCAGTCCATTCTGGAATTTAATGCTTGGTAATGTAGCACTCGCATCACACCAAGCCGCAGCCGAACGAGATATTACTGCTGTCGCTGATATGCGTGATTGGATCGCGCAAAAATAACATCCGAACGAAGAAGATATTTATGAGCAAGTTATTATTAGGTGCATCGTTGGGTGTATTGTTTTCTAGTCAGGTCTTGGCTAAAAATCCGGTAGACCTGCCGGTGACAGAAGCCGTTAGCGGCTCAATCAGTTGGGAAGTCGGGGATGCTAGCGCTTCGCTGTGGAGCACTTGTCGAATTGACGACAAAGGCGTGATGCATAAGGTTCTAGGATGCACATCAACCTTGGCAATGCACTACACGGGCGAGCCTGCCGAGGGAGTGAGAAGAGGACTTATCCAGAATAGCGCCTCACTCTACTTTGGCGATTATTCGGTTAGCTCCAATTCCGAAACATATCCCTACGAAATGCGAAAAATTGTGGCGTCCATGGCGGCTTCAGGCGCTCACGCCCCAGTGAAAATCACAACCTCACACATAAAGGGCATCGATGTGCCAACTGATTTTAAATCACACGATGTTAGGCTTTTAGACTTTAATAAGTCCCTGAAGCTTTCAGAGAAGTTAGCCAGAGAAGCGAGTCAATCCAAGGTGAACCAATACAACATGATGATAGGCACATTTACCATTCTTGCAGTGTTCGCCTTCTTTCTCTCTATCTGGTTCGTAAAGAACCGTGCTGCCCCAGAGGCTGCTAGGGTTATCTCTGACCAAAAACAGGCTATAAAAGAAAAGTCTGAAGAGCGATTGGTGGCGAAAATTGCCAAAGAAGAAAGCATTAGGCAGACAGTTCGCGAGAGCGTGTCGGAAGCAAACGAAGAGCAAGTAGCCGTCCTTAAGAAGCAAATCAAAGAAGCTCTAGATAAGGATGACACCAAAACTGCGACTGTACTAATGGGACTGTTAGAGCAAGCCAAGGGGACAAAAAATGAAAAGTAATATCAGCGAAGAGCTAGGTCTAGACCTGCTATCACTAACCCTAGAGCAACAACAAGAAGTCGCGAAGCTTTGCGATGTCGGCATGTGCTTTAAGGAAGCGCTTAATAAGGTGAAGAGAATTTAAGGCGGGGTTATGTCAGATTTTGAAGACGTATTTGGTGCAGGTGCTGACGCTTCGATGGTTATTGATGGCTTGAGTAGGCAGTCCATGAAGGATGCTGGCAGAGGATACCAACCGCCAAAACCAGCTCCAAAGAAGCCAACGGTCATTATGGGGTATAAGGTGACACTGGCGTTCTGTTCGTATCGATGCGCCATGGAGTTCTTGAAGGTTACGCTAGTGAAAGGCTCGGTGAAGACGCATAACTTCTATGGTGAGAAGCTGACGCTTTTGAACATCGTTATTCCGAGCGATGAGGCAGGAGCAAGGATGACCGAGGCTCTTAAGCTGTTCGATTGGGTTATCCATCGTGACACGGATAATGAAGGTTATCCCGTTAGAATGGGGGCATTAAGGCGCTGTGCGTGAGTGATAGCCGGATAAGGACTCTAAGTGAACAGAATTAAAAAAATGAAGACATACAACATCGATGTTTCGAAGCTATGCGTTCGGAACATTGAACAAGACGGCACTTGCAGCAAGCCGGTGAAAAGTACCAAACGCAAACCAGTTACAGTGGGCGAAATGCTTAAGGAAGAGTTCCTAGAGCCTATGGGGATCTCTAACACCTCTTTCGCTGAGAGGATTGGTGCTCACAGAAATGTTATTAGCGACCTTGTTGTTGAGAAAGCGGAGCTCACTACCCCACTAGTAATCAAGCTAGCAGTAGCCTTTGGTAATGGTGCTGACTTTTGGCTCAACATCCAACATGCGGTTGATTTGTGGGAGACTCGGAACAACGCCAAGCAAACTGCTAAAGGAATTAAGCCTTTTGAAGAGGTGGTTGAACTATCGCTAGCTTAAGCCTCAGATTAGCGGAAAACTTAAAGACCGCCATCGGGTGGTCTTTATTTTGCTCATTTCTGACTTCTCTTCGCGCTTGGCTACCCAAAATCAAAAGAGGTAGTCTCCCCGCTATCTAATTCGGCTTTAACGATGCTTACCTGCAGCACGAAATCATGGCTCGAGTCAGGATTATCTACTAGGCTCTCATCAAGCCTAACGCCTGTAGTCGCCTTCGCTCTGACTTCTCAATGATCTCTTTCATCAATGGTGTAGCCTCTCCTGATGATTGCAGAGCGCCCAATAGTTCGTCCCACTGGGGTTCTTTGATCTTAATATAGTCTCTGCAAAATGTAGAAAGTGACTCAATGTGTGAGTTAGTTGTCATCTTCTTCGTTGATTTCTTCGCCGCAGCCTAGGCATTTGGGTTCAATATCTGTAGGTAGCATGATGATTAAGCCGCAGTGTGGGTACAGGTCGCCTTGGTTATACATGGTCACTCCTAAGCAGTGCTGAATTCGCCAGTGTATGAGATAAGGAAGGTTTTCTTGCGTTGGCTAACTTAGACATCAACTTACCTCTACCTGAAAATTACAGAACGACATACCTGCGTGTAAGCATAATATGTGGAACTTGTCGTTTAATCAGTCAGTATTCCATACTCAAAAACAAAAACGCCGACAATCATGTCGGCGTTTACACTATAGGTATGGATAAGTGAGAGGTAGTAACTACTTCGCCATAGTGCTCAAAAACTCGGCTTCGAACTCTTCATCGGCTTCTCTTGTTAGGCACTCCACCAGCCAGTCGATACTTTGATGATCGAGCTTACTGTTCACCACAAAGGCTTGCTTTACACCAGACTGACCCAGCTTGGCAGAGCCGTAATTCTTGAACGATTTATTGCCGTGGTAATGGAGTGATTTGATCGCTTCTGCGTTAGGTTCTGGCAAGGCATCGAGGGTATTAGCAAGCTGAATCACCAACTCCATTGGGTTCTTGGATGATGAGATGCGATACAGAAAACCGCCCTCCACTCTTTGGCGCACCCAGTAATCAAAGCCGCTGCAATCCATCACCTTGTCACTGACCAGTGCGGCTTCGCTGCGATAGCCACACGGTTCAACCACCACTGGGGTATGTTTGAACTCTGGTTGGCCTGATGCGGCATCGGTATGAGGCAAGATCAAGTCACACGGTTTGCTGTCTTTGGCGGTTGGTGCGTTCCAGTGGATAGGCATGAAGACTTGTTCGCGGCGCATCTCTTTGGTCACCACTAAGCGCGCTTGGCATTCCCCTTGTGCGCTTCGCACTTTCACCACTGGATTAATAGTGGCGTGGTTGAAAACATCTAGCCCGAACTCATCCAAGTTCAGTTCTGAAACCGTATCTGGGTGCATCGCAACAAAAGGCTCTGGGGTGTGTTCACCTAAGCCTGCGGCCAAGCCTGTGCGGCTCATGGTGTGCCATTGGTCTCGGATTCGCCCTGTGTTCATGATTAGCGGAAATTCGACACTAGTATCGGCAATCGGCTTGTCGTGCTCGACTGCAATAAACTGCGCTTTGCCAGATTCTGTGAAGAACTCGCCATTGGTGAACATGCGTTGCTCAATGATCTCTGGTTGATACTCTAATACTGGCCATTGCTGTGGAGTGAGTTCGCCATAACCTTGCTCATCCAGTTGCGTGAGTCCAATTAAGCACAAGTCACGCGCTTTACCTGTTTCATTGCCGAGCGCTGTCATCTCGCAATATTCTTTGAAGATCTCACCTTCGTGGCGGAACTCGAACTGCTCGTTGAATCCCATTTTTTGTGCCACTTCTTTTAATATCCACCAATCGGGTTTGGCTTCCCCTGGGCTTGGTAACACACGGCGCTGGCGTGAGATTCGGCGCTCAGAGTTGGTTACGGTGCCCGATTTCTCGCTCCACCCTTGTGCTGGCAGCACCACATCGGCCAAGCGAGTGGTTTCAGTATCGGCAATACAATCAGACACCACCACAAATGGGCACTTCTCTAATGCCGCTTTGATCTTTTCGCTATCAGGCAGGCTCACAACAGGGTTGGTTGCCATAATCCACACCGCTTTGATTTTACCGTCGTTCATGGAATCAAACAGGTCAATCGCTTTTAAACCCGCATGTGTGGCTAAGCTGTCGGTTTGCCAGAACTCGCTCACCGTTTTGTGTGATTGCGGATCACCAAATTCAAAGTGCGCCGCTAAGGTATTGGCTAAACCGCCCACCTCACGCCCGCCCATCGCGTTTGGCTGGCCCGTTACAGAGAATGGCCCCATGCCCGGTTTGCCAATTTTCCCGGTCGCTAGATGGCAGTTAATAATGGCATTCACCTTGTCACACCCTTGTGTGGATTGGTTCACGCCTTGAGAATAAATGGTCAGCACCTTCTCATTCGATGCAAACAAACTGTAGAACTGTTTTAGCTGCTGCTCTGTTAACCCTGTGAGCTCAGGGACGCTTTTGTCGCCCCAGCCTGATTCGGTATAGCGATATTGAGTTGCAGAACGAATCGATTCAGTAAAGCCTTGAGTGTGGTGTTCTATGTAGTCTGAATCTAGCTTGTCGTTATCATCGAGGTAACCTAATAGACCATTGAACAACGCGACGTCTGAGCCTGATTCCAATGCCAAGTGAATGTCTGCGATTTCACAGGTGTCGGTATAACGCGGGTCGATGACGATAACTTTCAATTCAGGGTTGGCTTGTTTCGCGGCTCTTAATCTTTGGAAAAGTACCGGGTGACACCATGCTAGGTTCGAGCCTGTAATCACGACCAGATCAGCTTGCTCCAGATCTTCATAGCAAACCGGTACTGTGTCTGCGCCAAATGCACGCTTATGCCCAACCACAGTTGAAGCCATACATAGCCTAGAATTACTGTCGATGTTGCCACTGCCGATGAAGCCTTTCATCAGTTTATTGGCAACATAGTAGTCTTCGGTGAGCAGCTGACCAGACACATAGAACGCAACCGAATCGGCCCCATATTCTTCGATGGTTTGATTAAATTTGTCTGCGACCAACTGAGTGGCACTGTTCCAATCTAGCTCTTGTTTTTGCTCATTCTGAATATGAGCAGGCTGTGTAAGACGACCTAAAGGCGTGACGGTGTCGCCAAGCGCGATCCCTTTAGTACAAAGCTTTCCATAGTTTGATGGATGATCTTTATCACCACGTACTTCTAGTTTCCCTAGCGATGTCGGTCTCGCTTCTATTCCACACCCTACACCACAATAAGCACAGGTCGATTTTATCCAGCCGCTGTTTGAATCGGTCATCCGTTTCTCGCTCAATTATCCATAATTGTAATAACTGAAACCAAGCAAATAACACGCCACTTAATAGCAGCTGATGAATGGCAAATAATTTCATTTAAAAACAAAAGCTTAATAAAAACACAAATATCAACAACGAACCAATTAGAACTTAACCAAGGTAGAAACTTAATTTTTGCACCATCTTGCGGAAAGTTGCACCACAAATGCTCATTTATATAAATCTAACAAAAATTTTACATACCACTTTAGGGGTAATTGCGTGCTACCCCTACTTTTTAAATTACTGAAAATTATAAGTTAATTTTTATTTAAATGAACGAACCGTAATCTGGCACCCTCCTTGCTCCACTAAAAACCAAGACTTAGAAAAAACATTTTTGTTTTTCTTGATGATTATGAATTGAGTGGAATCTCAACCCGGTATTCATCTGCTAACGACTAGAAATTAGATGCTAGTGATGGTGACGCCGAGAATAAGGAATGGATTATGAGCAAGAAGAAAATCGTCGTTGTTGGTAACGGCATGGTTGGACACAAATTTATCGACAACATCCTGCAATCAGACAGTGATGAATTTGATGTGATTACTTTCAGTGAAGAACCAAGGCTGGCCTACGACCGTGTTCAGCTAACGGCTTACTTTAATGGTAAAAGCGCTGATGACCTGTCATTGACCAGTGAAGAGTATTACCAAAGCAACGGTGTGAACTACTTGTTGAACCAGAAGGTTGCCAAGCTAGACACCGCCAATCAACAAGTCATCACAGAAAGTGGTCATGTTGAAAGTTACGACAAGCTAATCTTGGCGACAGGCTCTTTCCCTTTTGTTCCCCCTATTCCCGGTAACGACCAAGAACACTGTCACGTTTATCGCACCATCGAAGACTTAGACGCCATCGAGCTTTCAAGCAAAGGCAGCAAATCTGGCGTGGTGATTGGTGGTGGTCTGCTTGGCTTAGAAGCCGCAAACGCAGTCAAAAACCTTGGCTTAGAAACCCATGTGGTTGAATTCGCGCCTCGCCTAATGGCCGTTCAATTAGATGACGGTGGCGGTGCCCTACTGCGCAGAAAAATTGAAGACCTTGGTGTGCAGGTTCATACCGAGAAAGCGACCTCTGAAATAGTCGACGGTGAAAACGCTCGTTACCGTATGAACTTCGCCGATGGCACCCATTTAGAAACCGATATGATCGTATTCTCTGCCGGTATTCGCCCTCAAGATGAGCTAGCAAGAAGCTCTGATGTCGAGATTGGCGAGCGTGGCGGTATTGTGATCAACAATCACTGTCAAACCAATATCGACAACGTCTACGCGATTGGTGAATGTGCCCTTTGGGACAACAAGATCTTCGGTTTAGTGGCGCCCGGTTATTCGATGGCAAAAATCGCGGCTTCGCATATTGTCTCCGGCGGTACGGACGACGCAGCATTTACAGGCGCTGACATGAGCACCAAACTCAAATTGCTTGGCGTCGATGTGGCCAGTATTGGTGAAGTACACGGCAAGACAGAAGGTGCTCAATCGTATACCTACAACGATGAAATCGAACAAGTTTATAAGCGCCTGATCATTTCGGCTGACGGCACAAAGATTGTTGGTGCTGTGTTAGTGGGGGATGCAGAAGCGTATGGTTCGCTACTGCAAATCAAGCAAAACGATATGCCCCTTCCTGAAAACCCATCGGTGTTGATTTTACCTAACGTGGCCGATGATTCTGGTTCGGCAATGGGTGTTGAAGCTCTGCCTGATAGCGCTGTGATCTGTTCATGTTTTGATGTGACCAAAGGCGATATTAAAGAGGCCGTTTCAGCTGGGTGCACCACGATGGCTGCACTGAAAGAAATCACTAACGCCTCGACTGGTTGTGGAGGTTGTTCTGCCCTTGCGAAACAGGTTCTCGATAGTGAGCTGAGTAACTTGGGTGTGGAAGTCTCTAACGATATCTGTGAGCACTTTGCTTATTCTCGTCAAGAGCTTACCGACATCATCCGCGTCAACAAAATCAAGACCTTCGATGAGCTGTTAGATTCTCACGGCAACGGATTGGGTTGTACTGTGTGTAAACCGGCAGTCGGTTCGATTCTGGCTTCGTACTGGAACGATTACATCCTTGAAGATCAACACATCGAACTGCAAGACACCAACGACATCTACCTTGGCAACATGCAAAAAGACGGCACTTACTCGGTGGTTCCGCGTATTGCTGGCGGTGAAATTACTCCAGATAAATTGATCGTGCTCGGTGAAGTCGCTAAAGAGTTCGACCTCTACACCAAAATCACGGGTGGTCAGCGTGTCGACTTGTTTGGCGCACAGCTTAACGAACTGCCTATCATCTGGAAAAAGCTGATTGATGCAGGTTTTGAAACGGGCCACGCCTACGGTAAATCGGTTCGTACCGTGAAATCGTGTGTCGGTAGCACTTGGTGTCGATACGGTGTCGACGACAGTGTTGGCTTAGCGATTCGACTTGAGAACCGCTACAAAGGCCTACGTTCACCACACAAGATCAAGTTTGCGGTTTCAGGCTGTACTCGTGAATGTGCAGAAGCCCAATCGAAAGACATTGGTGTTATCGCCACCGACAAAGGTTGGAACCTTTACATCTGTGGTAACGGCGGTATGCGCCCTCGCCATGCAGACCTATTCGCCACTGATTTGGACGAAACCACACTCCTTAAATACATCGACCGCGTTTTGATGTTCTACACACGTACCGCAGACCGCCTACAGCGTACATCGGTATGGATGGAGAACCTCGAAGGCGGCATTGAATACCTCAAACAAGTCGTGATTGAAGACAAGCTCAACGTAGCTGAAGAACTCGAAGCGGACATCGCACTCAACATCGAGAAGTACCAGTGTGAATGGAAAACCACCATTGAAAACCCTGAGAAGATGAAGCGCTTCCAGCACTACATCAACAGTGAAGAAATGGACACTAGCCTCTCTTTCATCAAAGAGCGAGAGCAACGTTTTCCTAAACCAAGCTTGAGTGATGCTTCGAATTCAAAACGCGATGAAAAGCTCGCTAAAGCAGACCAAATCGAAGTGACTGAGGTTTCATAAATTTCATCAGGTTCATCAGGTTCATCAACAAAAAAATAAAAACTCAATTTTAGACTAGGAGAAAGTCATGGAAAATTGGACAACCGTATGCAGCACCAGCGATCTAACCCCAAACGGGGGAATTTGCGCCAAAGTAGACGATAACCAAGTGGCTATTTTTTACTGCAAGCGCAGCGACACGCTTTATGGGCTCTCTAATTACGACCCTATCGGCAAGGCGAATGTGATGTCACGTGGTATAATTGGTTCATTAAGCGGAGAACCTTATGTGGCCTCACCCTTATACAAGCAGCATTACCACTTAGAAACTGGCGAATGTCTTGAACAGCCTGAGCTCAAGCTCGTGAAATTTGAAGTTCGCAAGCAAGGAGAACAAGTTCAAGTTCTCGCACCACTTGCTATCGCCAGTTAACTAAAACGCCGACACCATGATGCAAACGCTTATTGGCGTGCGCAATTTCGGCACAG
The DNA here is from genome assembly GCF_041472995.1 of Vibrio sp. 10N.261.46.A3. Classification (NCBI taxonomy): domain Bacteria; kingdom Pseudomonadati; phylum Pseudomonadota; class Gammaproteobacteria; order Vibrionales; family Vibrionaceae; genus Vibrio; species Vibrio sp. 10N.261.46.A3. The sequence goes on from NZ_JBFRRH010000130.1 coordinate 13,997, forward strand.
GGTTTATGCACATTAAAGCGTTCGAAGTTCGGAAGTAACGCAGATGCACAAACCGGGTAATTTTCCAGATTTAAAGGATTTAAACCATGGATAACACTAAATTTTCGCTGCTTTCATTTACGGGTAAGATGAAGGTCTTACACCTAAGCTGGATGGCCTTTTTCATTACCTTTGTTGTGTGGTTCAACTTTGCCCCACTACTGCAAATGGTAAAAACCACGCTTGGTCTTTCTACTGAAGAGATCAAAACCCTCCTGATCCTCAACGTTGCATTGACCATTCCGGCACGTGTCGCAATAGGCATGCTAACCGATAGATACGGCCCAAGGTTGGTCTACTCTTCGCTACTCGCGGTCTGTTCTATCCCTTGTTTCATGTTTGCTCTGGCAGACTCTTTCATTCAAGCAGCAATCGCTCGTTTCCTACTGGGCTTCATTGGTGCAGGTTTCGTTGTCGGTATTCGTCTTGTGTCTGAATGGTTCCCACACAATGAACTGGGTACTGCAGAAGGTATTTACGGCGGCTGGGGTAACTTCGGTTCAGCAGCAGCGGCGTTCACACTTCCAACTCTCGCTCTAGCGTTTGGTGGTGAAGACGGCTGGCGTTATGCGGTTGGTATTACTGGCGTAATGAGCTTAGCGTTCTCGTTTATCTTCTACAAAAACGTATCAGATACACCAAAAGGTTCAACTTACTTCAAGCCTGCTCAAGTAACAGCAATGGAAGTGACATCAAAGGGTGACTTTTTCTTCCTACTTATTATGAAGATCCCTATGTATGCCGCTTTAGCGCTACTGACTTGGAAGCTATCACCAAGCAACATCAACATGTTGTCTGACATGGCGGTTTACTCTGTGTATGCAGGTTTAGCAGCACTTTACGTGTACGAAGTGTCGCAAGTTTGGAAAGTAAACAAGAACGTATTTAAAGAAGAAGTACCAGAGATTCACCAGTACAAGTTCAAGCAAGTTGCGGTACTTAACGTATTGTACTTCGCAACATTTGGTTCTGAACTAGCTGTGGTTTCAATGCTGCCACTGTTCTTCTCTGAAACCTTTGAATTAACACCGGTTCTTGCAGGTATGGTTGCATCGGCTTATGCCTTTATGAACCTAATGTCTCGCCCAGGTGGTGGTTGGATTTCAGATAAATTCGGTCGTAAACCAACACTGCTTATTCTAACGATTGGTCTTGCTGTGGGTTACTTTGCAATGGGTCAAGTAGACAGCACATGGCCGGTATGGCTAGCGGTTGTCGCGGCGATGGCGTGTTCTTTCTTCGTGCAAGCGGGTGAAGGTGCGGTATTCGCAACGGTTCCTCTAATCAAGCGTCGTATGACAGGTCAGATTGCAGGTATGACGGGGGCTTACGGTAACGTGGGTGCGGTAGTTTACCTAACTGTGTTGTCATTCGTGAGCTACCAAACGTTCTTCTTAGTGATTGCTGCAACAGCGGTGCTTGGCTTTGTGACTCTACTGTTCATGGAAGAGCCTAACGGTCAAATCGCCGAAGTAAACGACGATGGCAGTGTCACGCTGATTAATGTTTCAAGCTAGTCTCAGTACTAGGAAGCATTGATATTATTGAATCGGGAGAAGCACCTTAGCGGATACATCAATGCTAGGTGCTTCGTTCAAAGGCTCTAAGTTCACTAGGGCTTTTGTTCTTCCTAGGATGTTCTGTCAAGGAAGCGGGAAGAAGAGCAGTTAAGAAGAAGACCAGTTATGACAATTTCATTCAGCCAAGGGCAAGTCATCACGCCAGAATCCAACAACCAGTTAACGCTTAAGTTTGGTGGTTATTCGAATCAAGGCGTACGAGATGAAAACCAAGATGCCATCATTGTAAAACACCCCAAAACTCGTGCAGAACAAGAGTTAAAAGGCAGTGTTGCCTGCGTAGCAGACGGCGCGAGTTGCAGTGAACACGGCCAGAAAGCCAGTCACACCAGCGTGATGCAGTTTATCGACGACTATTACGCCACGCCACAAAGCTGGAGTATTCAACGTTCGGCGCAAAAGGTCTTAACGTCCCTCAATTCTTGGCTCTTCAACACGTCTGTTTCTAATATTCATCCCGCACAACAAGTGAACCACAATGCCCTCGTTTCGACGTTCAGCAGCGTGATATTAAAATCAAACACCGCACATATCTTCCACGTTGGCGACAGTCGCATTTACTTACTAAGAGATGGTGAATTACGCCAACTGACCCGCGACCACACGCGTAAAATTATGGGACAAAAGCATTATTTAACACGCGCCTTAGGCATGGACAACCAACTCAACGTTGACTATCAAACCTTGCCTATCAAGAAAAACGACTGCTTTATCCTGACATCTGATGGCGTGCATGAGTTTGTCTCTCCCAACACCTTCAAAGAACACATCGATAAACCCGGAGCGGATTTCGAATACGCAGCGCAAACCATCTGTAACACCGCTTTAAGCCACAATAGCTCAGACAACGTGAGCTGCTTGATTGTGCAAGTCAGCCATCTGCCTAAACCTTCGCTGATTGAATTCCATGAGAAGCTGGCTAAACGGGCAATCCCACCCGCTTTAAAGCTCGGGCAAAGTATCGACAACTTCATGGTGCTTGAGGTGTTGTATGCAGGATCTAGAAGCCATGTGTATCGTGTGATGCAAAAAGAGACACAGACCGAGTTCGTGCTGAAAGTGCCTTCGGTTCAATACCACGATAGTCCTGCCCAACTAAGAACTTTCTTCAACGAACAATGGGCTGGCATCTTGCTCAACAATAAGAAGGTAATGAAGGTCTACCCTACGCCAGAGAACTCGCAATTCTTATATCAAATCTGTGAGTGGGTAGAAGGCATCACGCTAAGACAATGGATGTACGACAATCCAAAACCGCCACTCAATGAAGTACGCGACATACTAGAAAAAATCACACAAGGCATTCGGGTATTACAACGTGCAGACATGGTGCACCGAGACTTAAAGCCCGAGAACATCATGATTCAACGTGATGGTGAGGTAAAAATCATCGACCTTGGTGCGGTATTAGTGAGAGGCCTTGAAGAGGGAGAGCTCACCGACAAAGACGACACTCCATTAGGCGCGGTCAATTACATTGCACCCGAGACCATCAAGCACAACAGCGCGACCACCAGCTCGGATCTGTTCTCTATCGCCGTGATCGGCTATGAGATGCTAACCGGTGGATTGCCCTACTCTGAAATGACAGCACAATCGCTTAAACAATCTCGTCACCATCAATGGGAATACCAACCCATCACACAGAAACGAGCGGACTTACCCAGTTGGGTGGATTTGGTGTTACAAAAAGCCTGCGCGGAATCACCAAGCGAACGTCATCAAGTGTTGGGGGATTTTGTAGCAGATCTTTACACACCAAACCAAAGCTTGGTGAAAAGCAAAGCCAAGCAACCTTTAATAAACCGAAACCCGATCCAGTTTTGGAAAGTGTTGGCCTTGTTGCTCGGCATTGTTGCCATTGTAGAAATGGGCTTATTGCTGAGTTCTAGTTAATTACAGGTTCGAATTAAAACCAAGTGCGGGTTAAATCTAAGCTCGAGTTAAACCCAAGTTCGAGCTAAACGCGAGGGTTCTAGATAATTGTAACGCTCGAGCTAGCCTCGTTTTACTAAACTTCTTGGCACTAGCTCAATACCAGCTTGGTAACGTTTAGCTGACGCGTTCAAAGCAAGTGCAAAGGCGCTGTCTGCAATCACTTCGAATTGCTGTGGCAGTGAATGGACTTTAAAAGGTAAGAAATCCAATAAACGATTATCACCAAAGGTTGCCAGCTTTACTTGGCTGATCAGTTCTGGCTTTTCGACCATCACATCCAGTACACCTTCTAATAAGGTGTAAGACATAGTGACAATCGCATCGGGCACTGTGCCTTTGGCAATCCAACCCTCAAAAATCTCACGCCCTGATTCTCGGTCAAAGTGCTCACCATAACCCACAACCATCGGCTTGTTGTCTGTTAGTCTTGTTTGTTGAGTATGTGCTTTATTCGCCGCTTCAAAACCCAACTGGCGTTCACGTGAAATGTTCAGATCAGGCAGTGCACCAATCAAACCAACACTATGAATACTGTCATCAAGAATCGAATGCGTCAGTTCAAATGCAGCTTCGAAATCTTCACTGATCACACAGGCAAAATGTTCATCGTCTAACGGACGGTCAATCGCGATGACTGGCGTGCCTGAGTTTTGCAACTTCAAGTAGAACTCATTGGCGTCTGGCATTGAGCTCGCCACCAGCAAGGCATCAATACGACGGCTTACCAAGGCTTCAGCGACCTTTCGCTCGGTTTCAGCGTCATCATCTGAGCAACCAATCAAAATTTGATAGCCCACTTTACGTGAGTTCTGCTCTATCAATTTTGCTAAACGCGCGTAACTGCTGTTTTCCAGATCAGGAATAATCAAACCAAATGAACGGCTATTACCAGCGCGCAACGACGAAGCAGCATGGTCTGGTCGGTAGTTATACTCTTCCACCACTGCCATTACTTTCTGCTGTGTCTTTTCACTGATTCTGTATTTCTGCGCCTTGCCGTTGATGACATAACTGGCCGTGGTTTTCGATACTCCAGCCAATTTAGCAATTTCATCAAGTGTCATATGGGTGACCTGTATTTTGTGCGTAGGATCATATAACCAATCTTCTGATCCTTGGATTAGTTGAATTATATGCTGAATCGATTCAGTATAAAAGCTGAAAGGATTCAGCAAAATCTGAAAAGTGACTTCAATCATCCTTTTGAATGGATTGAGCGTCATTTGTCGTGATTCAGCTTCTTGTTGTTAACGAAACTGGAGTTACGACACGCAGCAAAACTATTTTGAAAACCAAAATCGGCTTTGCTGAATTTTTTTACACTGAATGCTGAACCGATTCAGCAAGCATAAAGCAAAGGGCAAATATTGCTCTAGACTGAATCGTAGCGATACACAAATTCTCAAGCGATACGCTAAAGAGGCACCATGCTTAAATTATCAAAATCTGACATCACTCTAGGCCAAGCTGCCGAAGACAAATTCAAAGCAATCCAAAACATTGCTGGCGACCTAACCGCGAAAGGTTTAGTTGACTCTGGTTACGTTGAAGGAATGCTGAACCGTGAAAACCAGAACTCTACGTTCCTAGGTAACGGCATCGCGATTCCTCACGGAACGACGGATACTCGTGGCCTAGTGAAAGAGACAGGCGTTGCAGTACACCACTTCCCTGAAGGTATTGATTGGGCAGACGGCAACCGTGTTTACGTTGCGATTGGTATTGCAGCTAAATCTGACGAGCACTTAGGCATTCTTAAGCAACTGACCAAAGTTCTAGCGGCTGACGGTGTTGAAGAGAAATTAAAGCAAGCGAAATCAGAAGACGAAATCATCGCCCTACTTAACGGCGAAGTTCAGCTAGAAGCCGACCTAGACGCTTCTTTAGTTCAGCTACTGTTCCCTGCAAGCGACATGATTCAAATGTCTGCAGTTGCGGGCGGCCTACTTAAAAACACAGGTTGCACAGACAACGCATTCGTTGCCGATCTAGTAACGAAAACACCGACTCACCTAGGCCAAGGCCTGTGGTTGTTGGGCAGCGATAAAGGCGTAACTCGCACTGGCGTATCTTTCGTTTCAACAGCGAATCATTGTGAATTCGAAGGCACACCAGTGAAAGCATTGGTGGCATTTGCAGCTTGCAACAGCGCACACCAATCGATTCTAGCAAACCTAAGCAAGATGGTTTTCGAAGGTAAACAGCAACAACTGTTAACCGCTGACGCAGAGCAAGTAATCGGCCTTCTAAAAGGTGAAGCGGTTTCTACAGCTTCTCAAGACGATGACAACTGCGCAGTATTCAAAATCAAAAACGCACACGGCCTACACGCTCGTCCGGGTGCAATGCTAGTCGCTGAAGCGAAGAAGTTTGAATCAACAATCCGCGTGTCAAACCTAGATGGCGACGGAAAAGAAGTGAACGCGAAGAGCTTGATGAAAGTGATCGCGCTTGGCGTTAAACACGGCCACCAACTTCAGTTTGTTGCTGAAGGTGATGACGCAACACAAGCACTTGAATCGATTGGCAAAGCTATCGCTTCAGGCCTTGGCGAAGGTTAAGGAGTCGATATGTCTGATAAACAAATCAAAGCCGTTACCGTAACGCTTAACCCTGCTCTAGACCTGACAGGCGCTATCGACGCACTTAACGTGGGTTCAGTGAGCCTAGTAAACAAAGGCTCTTTGCACGCAGCAGGCAAAGGCGTAAACGTAGCAAAAGTACTTTCAGAGCTTGGCGCGAAAATGACCGTAACAGGTTTCCTTGGTCGCAATAACGAAGAAGCGTTCTGCCAACTGTTTGAACAGATGGGCGCAACGGACCGCTTCATCCGTGTTGATGGCGCAACTCGCATTAACGTGAAATTGGTAGAGAATTCAGGCCAAGTAAGCGACATCAACTTCCCAGGTGTTCCTGTTGACGCTGAAGCGATTAAAGCGTTCGAAGAAACCCTATTAGAACTTGCTGAAACGCACGATTACTTCGTCATTGCAGGCAGCTTGCCACAAGGCGTATCGCCAGAGCTTTGCGCTTCTTGGGTGCAACGCTTACACGATTTAGGTAAGAAGGTGCTATTTGATAGCAGCCGTGACGCACTTAAAGCGGGTATCAATGCACAACCATGGTTGATCAAACCAAACGATGAAGAGCTTTCTCAGCTGTTCAACGCAGAACTCACCACACGTGACCAATGCCAACACGCAGGCCAAGCCCTAAGTGAAAAAGGCATCGATAACATCGTGGTATCACTTGGCGCAGAAGGCGTGATGTGGCTAAACCAAGGTGAATGGCTACATGCTCAACCGCCGCGTATGCAAGTGGTGAGCACAGTAGGTGCAGGTGACACATTAGTCGCAGGCCTATGTTGGGGTCACATGCAACAGATGCCAAAACCAGAACTTATTAAATTCGCAACCGCCCTATCTGCTCTAGCAGTTTCACAGGTAGGCGTGGGCATCACCAGCCAACAAGAGCTGTATTCAGTACTACAAAATATCCAATTACAGTCGCTTAGTGCTCCAACTAGCCAGTTAGACACAAGAAAATAGGACAAAAGGTTTATTATGAATATTACCATTATCACAGCTTGCCCTAGTGGCGTAGCAAACAGCATCATCGCAGCAGGCTTGTTAGAGCAAGCGACAAAAGCACTGGGTTGGAACGCCGCTATTGAATGTCAATCAAGCGTGCTACCTGACTCAACCGTATCGCAAGACGCTATCGACAGCAGCGACGTTGTGGTTATCGCAGCCAACACCAACGTTGATAAAGCGCGCTTTGTCGGTAAAAAAGTGTACCAAGCGGCTATCTCTGAATGCACTGCTGATGCAAAAGCATTCCTAGAGAAAGCGGTAGCAGAAGCAACGGTATTAGACGCTTCTCAAGTTGAGACTACAGTGGAAGTTACTGGTACTTCTCCAGCGACAGGCAGCAAGAAGATCGTCGCGATTACTGCTTGCCCAACTGGTGTTGCACACACCTTTATGGCAGCTGAAGCGCTTGAAGCAGAAGGCAAACGCCTAGGTCACCAAATCAAAGTGGAAACTCGCGGCTCTGTAGGTGCGAAAAACCAACTGACAGACCAAGAAATCGCAGACGCTGATCTAGTTATCATCGCAGCCGACATCGACGTTCCACTGGATCGTTTTAACGGCAAAGCGCTTTACAAAACAACGACAAGCCCTGCCTTGAAGAAAACAAAGCAAGAGATGGAAAAAGCATTCGCAGAAGCTAAACCATACCAACACACAGCTTCTGCAAATTCAGCACCTGCTGACGAGAAGAAAGGCGTGTACAAGCACCTAATGACAGGTGTATCGCACATGCTTCCAGTAGTTGTTGCGGGTGGTTTGATCATTGCACTCTCTTTCGTATTCGGTATCGAAGCGTTTAAAGAAGAAGGCACACTGGCTGCAGCACTGATGACTATCGGTGGTGGTTCTGCATTCGCACTGATGATTCCTGTTCTTGCTGGTTTCATTGCATTCTCAATTGCTGACCGTCCGGGTCTAGCTCCTGGTCTAATCGGCGGTATGCTGGCTAGCTCAACAGGTGCAGGTTTCCTAGGTGGTATCGCAGCGGGCTTCATTGCAGGTTACGCAGCAAAATTCATTGCCGACAAGGTTCAACTTCCACAATCCATGGAAGCCCTCAAGCCGATTCTGATCATTCCGTTTATTGCGAGTTTGTTCACTGGTCTTGTGATGGTTTACATCGTGGGTGGCCCTGTATCTGGCGTGATGAGCGCAATGACGACTTTCCTAAACAACATGGGAACGTCTAATGCGATTCTTCTGGGTGTGATTCTAGGCGCAATGATGTGTTTCGACCTTGGTGGTCCAGTAAACAAAGCAGCTTACACATTCGGTGTTGGTCTATTGGCTTCGCAAACTTACGCACCAATGGCAGCAATCATGGCAGCAGGTATGGTTCCAGCTCTAGGTATGGGCCTTGCGACTTTCCTAGTGAAAGACAAGTTTGAAGCAGGCGAGCGTGAAGCGGGTAAAGCATCATTCGTTCTTGGCCTATGTTTCATCTCTGAAGGCGCGATTCCATTCGCAGCGAAAGACCCAATGCGTGTTATCCCAGCTTGTATGGCAGGTGGCGCACTAACTGGCGCTCTATCAATGATGTTTGGTGCACAGCTAATGGCTCCACACGGCGGTCTATTCGTACTACTGATTCCTGGCGCTATCTCTCCAGTACTTATGTACCTAGTGGCGATTGCAGCAGGTACAGCAGTAACAGGCTTTGGTTACGCAGCTCTTAAAAAGATGAGCGATTCTAAGGCAACAGCAGAGGCTTAATCCCCCTACTCTGGTTAACGGCTCAGCCCGATAACCAGAGGCTCTTGATAACCGGTTTCTTGGTAAAACGGCTTCTTAAAACAAAGACTCCTCATTTGAGGAGCCTTTTTATTGTTCATATATTTTCCGGTCGGAATGAGTTAAGTGCAATATTGGTATATTTGATTAGCTACTTAGCGTTTCTACAAAAACACCCAGTTCACGACCAAGCCATGTCGCACGTACTGTGTGATCTAAAGTTTCTTCACCACCAGTTACCGGGTGAATAAGCACCGACATATCACCGCGCTCTTGCTCAAGCCATTCAACAATACCCGACTCTTTGTTAGCAAAGTGAATCTCAAACATTGGCATCTTATGTGGGCCAACCAAGCGCTGTATTAATGGGAAAGTCTCTAATACATCTTTACGTTCCGATAGAATTTTCTGACGAAGTGTTTCTGCTTGCTCTGCAAAGCGCAGAGGGAAATAGATATGACCGTGGTACATGGCACCATCCTTTAGAATTATGATGCGAACAGTTTAACCTGCTTTCTCTAGCAAGGACAGCCAACCAATGGCAGCCGAAGTATTAAACATCATGTAGAAGACTGATCTAGCTGAAATTTCTAGAGCATTGCAACAAAAACGCCACACGTAGTTTAAGTGTGGCGTTTGTTTTTAAGCTATAAAATGCTTTAGCAATAATTAGCGTTAGTAAATTGAATCAACATTCAAAGGACTGTTCTTTGGTTTCTCTAGTTTTAATTGCTCAACCGCACTAAGACCTTTAGAGCTAATTCCTCCACTATAAGACTTCGTGCCATCAGCATTAGTCATTGAGGTTTCGCCCACGTTCCAAGCAACAAAGAAATCACTTAAGTCATAGTTGGAAACGTAAGAGCTACATACCATCATTAAGTCGCCACCAGTTAACCCAGTCTCTTTGGCACTACAATAGTTTTCAACCTCATCACCCTCTGTATCACCTCGAGCTTTACGGTGCATAAGTTTGAACATATTCCAGCCTTCATCTTCACCATACACATCAGATTGGCTTACGCCGCGTGTATACCAATCATCAATTGCAAAGTTCGATTTTGCCCAGATTTTTAGCTGACCAAACATAACTAATCGTAAGCCTGCATCACCATGTGACCACGCATGTTGATTATTAAGCTCCAGCCATTTAGGCGCTTTCTTAATATCCGATTTAATACGATCCATTTCAGGGTTTGCATTGCGCCCCTCTAACTCTTGCATATACAACGCAAGAAGGTTATTGGTCACTTCTGTACTACCAGCCGCAAGGAAAGGAGCTGATGCTAAGTTATGACCCACTTCATGCCACAACAGCCAGTCGTTCACAGGGTTAGTTGGAATGTATGTTCGATTTGCATTAAAGCTTGAGTTCATCACTGGGTAGCCAGAGTGAGCCGCACCAATCGAAATCTGCACATCATTCACAAAACGATGGCGGAACGCCTTCAGTTCTGGATAAGTAAACCTAGGGTGTAAACCATCGCTTTGTTTCTCATCACGCCCGTAGAAGTCACTTGCCGCTTCAGCGAATCGATTCATATCAGTTGCGAATTGGTTCAAATCAGCGGATTCTAGATTCCTGATTGGGGTCGTATAAATAAATGAACCCGTATCGATTTCTGCAATTGGAGCCTCTGCCGATTGAATAGAGTTAATCCACTCCCCCTCTTTCCACCAAGCCGCTTTTAACGCGCCATTAATGCTAAACGAAACTTCACCAAGCTCTTTTACTTTCGGTTTAATGTAAATCAGGCCGCCATAAGGCGCTTTGAAAGTTAATCTCGAGCCATTGTAGTCAAAGCTGGTTTGCATACGTGGAGGGCGTTTCAAACTCGTTTCGTGATTCGGCTTACCTGTAAGATCATCCGCCATCATCACGGTAATCGTAGCTACCACACCGTCTTCAATAGATACTTCTTGTAATTGAGGTGCCCACAGACCTGTAGATTGATTATTCCCTGCGGAATATGTCACTGCTTTACCGTTGGTTTGAATCATTACCGTACTTGACGAGGATGCCCCCGAAGTTCGACCCGGATACATTGTGGTATCGACAACGATTTCATGATCCCAGAATGAGCGCCCCAACATGATACGAGTCAGAGGTTTCTCCATGTAATTTAATGGGTAGCTCGGATTCAACTGTCCCGATAACTCACCTTCACCATGAATCATTCCATTAGCGACTAACGACGCTTTTAGGTCAACAGGACACTGTGCATCAATTGTGTCTGTTTGATGTAAGCCTTCGGTATAACAGTTAAGGAACTGAACAGCTTGCTTGAACCCCAACTCATCTTGTATGCCTGTTTCAAAACGGTATGCGTTGTCGTTCCACATCCAAACAGACAGGTTATCAAACGCTTGATTCAATTCGCTGTTAGACAGACGCTTACCTTGAATACCTTTTGTTCGATAGTAAATCTCGTGCTCGTAAAGCGCTGTAAAGTTAGTGCCCAAGTTTGCTGCTTTCACCATACTGTCGACAACGGTTTTGCTTACTTCATAGCGGTCGAAATCGGCTCTATGATAAGCACCACGAACAGTAATTCCGTCTCCAGAACGAGTCTCTATACAGTTAAATTCGTATTCATAATCGTTTGTACAAAGATCAGTTGCAGCAAATGCCGATTGCAGTTCTTTGATCGCTGCTTCACGCTCTTCTGCGGATTCAACAAAGATACGTGCATATTTTGTCTCCATGACTGTTACACCAGACGTATCAAGCACTGGCTTCCCTTCAGCGTCTAACTTAGCAACCTCATAAGTCGGGATTTCAAATTTGATTTTGGATTCATCTTTAATCCACTCAACCGTACCATCTTGATTTACCGTGAATGGAGGCTCTCCTTGGTTATCTTGAAAACGCTCAAGAACTACCATTTCCTTTTGGCTCTTCACGTGAAGATTTGGATACGGTGCTTGGCAGTAATAAGAGCTACCGCAGAAAGCTTGGTTTGTCGGCGTAACGTTTTCACCACCAAGAGAGACACCTGCGGCATCCGCCAATCGCCCAATAGGTTCTGGGTTAGTCGTTTGAATCGCATCCATAAACAAGATATTGCCACCGTCATTAACATAGTTAATAAGAGCCGTAATATCGTCTTGGCTTAAGTTCGGGTTATCCAAGTCAGCAACAAACTGGTTAGTCATGCCATCTTGAACCAACTTAGGAGGGTATGCCTGAAGGATCAAAATCGGCGTAGTGCTCGTATTCAACCCATCAAAGTCACCTGAACCACCCTTTTCTACTGATGCAAAACCATACTGAGGACTAACAAAAAACGTGTACTGCTTACCCATTGTGGAGTGGTGATAAGCCGAATAGGCTTGGTCAATATTGGTGACTGCATTCATCCCAGCAATAGGCAAACCATTATTGAACCACTCAAACAAGTTCGAGAAAAACAGCCTCATGCTGCCTTGGTCATCATGCTGGAGGTTTTCAAACGTCGAAACAGTGCACTGCTGTTTGTTGCTATCGATGTGTAATGTGCGATTCGCCCAATAATTTTCTGGGCATGACAGAATACTTGGATATAAGCCATTGCCCATGAACACGACTTTACCCTTGCCTATCTCGCCTGCTGTAACGAATGGAAATCCATAAGTCGCGTTGTCTTCAGAGACTAAAGGGATCGGAGGCATCGAGATGCTTGGGTGTTGTGCGATGTAAGGCTTACCTTCACGAGTCCAAGCCTGTTGCTCGCCAAAATAAAGCTCACGGTTTTTATCAGTTCTTGGCATTATCACAGGGAAGGCTCTGTTCGATATGTTCAGAGCTCGCATACCACGGGTATACCCTGTCGCACCGTAAAAACTACCATTGTCATTGAAAACATGGAATGTGGTGACATTGTGGAAGATTTGCTGCAGAGACTCCGTAACATACTGACCAGAATCCATAGATAAAACGTCAGGTTGACGAACATAATCCATAAACTGAGGCGTTTGGCGCAGCTGCTCATCGATTACTGCCGTTAATCTTTGGCTAAACTGACCAACAAACTCATTAGGAAGTTCGAAGTCTGTACCCTCTATCAGCCCACCATTTGGTAGGTTTAGGTTGATCAGTTCATTTATAACGTTAGGGTACTTTGAAAAGGTATCTTGGACTTCTTCAGATATCTCATAATAACTTACATGATCAACCGCGTAGCACTCTAGTAATGACTGGATATTCGCTTTCTCAACCACATTATTGGTCACATCAGACAATTTATAAGCAATCTGATTACCCGTAATGGAGCCAAACTCAAACGTATCAATACCAAAAACGATTCTGTCGCCCCACAGGTACTCAAAGATTCCCTCTTCATCCGTCACGCCCGTCGCGTTAGCCGAAAAGAAACTGAGCCCAGAAATCGGCGTACCATTAGCATCTGTAAGCTTACTGCGAGTTAACACCTTGCCTTCAACACTTGGCTTATAAGCATAGGTAGACTCCGCGTCTGCAGAAACAAAACCAGCGTTAAGGTTATTGTCTGCATTAGGGTCAACCGCAGGAACAACAGTTATGTCTACGTGTGAACTAGGAGCCTTACCTACTTCATCTGTAGACTCTTCTTTTTTCGATGAAAAGTACGCATCGACAGCATCTTGATCATCAAGTTGCGAGAACACATCCTCAATATCAAAAGCATCCAGCTCTTTTAAACAGATAGCACTTTCAGTCTCACAAACATCAATTGATTCGAGTACCTTGGTAACGTTGTCTCCATGTAATTCTGTCAACTCAAATGCCGCATGAAGCGCATCATTTGAAATCGTGCTTTCTGTGACTTCAGGGAAAGGAGCCGTGAAGTCACCTAAAGTAAGGTGACCCAAGGTACAACTAAAACTCACGCCTTGTTTTACACTGAACGTTCCGTTTTCGAGATGAATGCCATCACAGTACACATCTCCAGAAACAAACGCCCCGCTCGACAACAGTGAACCGATGTAAGTTGTTGGGGGAATAATATCTGTTGGTGGAATAATGTCGGTCGGCGGAAGGATATCCGTTGGTGGAACAATATCTGTCGGCGGAAGAATATCCGTTGGTGGAATAATGTCTGTTGGAGGAACCGTATCAGGGCCATCATTATAGCTTAGTGAGTCGTGATTACACCCCGAAAGAGCCGCAGATATGATAGCCAACGCAATTAAGTTTTTTTTCATTGAGCGAAGTTAGTCGTAATTTTAAATGGACCGTTATCTTATAGATTTACTCCATCTCGATGACTATTGTTTTTTGTCTTAACCACAAAGACCATTACTCATAAGCGATTGAATAAGATAAATAAAAAGATAATTGAGACTCTCATTCCAATTGCAAAATCTCTCCTTACCTTAAAACGAAAAAACACCATATCTCGATTGAGATATGGTGTTTCTACTCATTAGCTCTTAGCTAATTCGGTATCACGTAAGTAGCGGCGCAACTGCATCACAATATTAAACATCACCCCCATCAAAAACAGCGTGATGACAATGCTGGCGCCACTTGGCAAATCGTAATAAGCCGACACCGCTAAGCCCGATAAAATACCGACAGTGCCAATCCCAATACTCGCGATAAAGAAGCGAACGCCTTTATACGCAGCTGCACATAACGCAGGTATCACCAGTAACGCAAACTCCAAATATATCCCAGTCAGCTTTACGGTGATCGGCATCAATATAGCGAAGATAAGATAAAAACCACTACCCTGCATAAATTCAGGCTTTACGCTAATCAACACCAACATCGCGGTTGTGATTATTGCCAATGGCCAAACGTCATCCCAGGTAGACCACAACAGCTGCCCGTTGAGAATGCCTTGAATAAAATAGGCGCCATGAGGATCTTTGCTGACCAATAGAATCGCTAGTGAAGCCGATACCACAAACAGACTTCCTATCATTGGTTCTAAGTGTTGTTTGTAACGCTTTTCCATTAACGCAATTAATCCGCACAGCAACAATGACATGACCCATGGGCCAATCATCTCTGCAAACCAAGAACCGCTAAACAGCGCATATCGGCTCAACCAATAGTGACTCAAAGCGGCGCCAAGGGCAGCCACTTGCGCGACAGCGAGATCAATAAAGATGATCTGGCGCTTGAGGACTTGCTCCCCAAGCACGATGTTGCCCACTAATGCAATTAATCCACACAATACCGCAGGTGCTAGCCAACCATATTCATTCAACATTACGATCTCGTTGATGTTTCTGGGTTAACGAGCGTTCTCAGCAACTCATCAATGACTTGATCGTACATTTGGTCAAGGCTCTGACCTTCTGCAACCGTCAATGGTAGCTGTATCGTAGGCTTGTTGATTTGCTGGTTAAGCCAATTAGCAGGACGCTGGTCTTGGTGTGATGAATACACAATCGCATCAAACGACGCAGGATCCAATTTGGTCAATGACTGTAAATGCGACGTAGTCGGTGATATCCCAGGCTTAGGTTCTAAATCAGCAATTTGCGCCATATCTAACCAGTCAAAGAGGTAACGATATGTGGCATGATAACCGACCACTTTTTTACCTTGTAACGGCTCTGCTTTCGTTTCCCACTCTGCCAATTTATTACGCCAGTTGGCACGAAACTTCATGCCATTTCGCATGTAGATATGTGCATTGTCAGGATCAAGCAGTTGTAAACGCTTGGTGACCTCTCTCGATATAGGAATCATATATTCAGCAGCAAACTGAACATGTGGGTTTCCGTGAGCATGGATGTCTCCCATGCTTCGATCGACATGATCATGGGTATCAAGCATACCTACCATATCGCTCGCGTATAACATGGTGGGCGCGCTATCTTGAACCGCAGGATTACCACTGCGTACCTGCAGCATTGGTAACCAGCCTACTTCTAATTCAGACCCTGAACACATTGCCATATCTGCTTGACGCATTTTGGCAATAAGTGATGGTCTTGCTTGAACATAGTGCGGGTCTTGCTTAGCCGTAGTCGCCGAATAGATGTTGGCATCAGGAGCGTGACTATGAACAAGAGCTTGCCATTCAGGCTCACAAACGAAAATATTCAACGCCATTGCAGGCGAAGATGCCATTATAGATGAAGATACAATGGCAACACCTGTTGCCATTGTAAGTTGGAGTTTCCTAGAATGCATGAGCACCGTGCGCCCCAAAGGTCATCACATACTGAAGGGTAAATACGTTATCTGTCTCTTTACTTTGGTTTTCAACGCGAGAGTATTGTGCTCTAACTGTACCAAAATGAGATGAATCCCAAGCGATCATTGCATCTGCTTCTTTGTCGTTCATTGCAGTAAAGTGCATGTGGTCACCATGTGCGTGTCCATCATAGCTTTCCGCTTCACCGTAGCGCAGGCCAGCAGACCAGCTTGGGCTAAATCGGTATACACCCGATACATAATAACCTGCTAGCGTATCTGGTGACTCTGCGTCATTTTTGTACTTGTCATCAACGATGCCATCTAACAGCATGTACTCAGCTGCAAGTGTGAAGTTTTGGTATTTGTAGTTACCGTTCGGAGCCCACTTCCATACAAAATCAGCACCGTATAAGTTTGAGCCCGTAACCGCCGCACCGTGGCTATGATCGTGGTCATGGTCATGCCCGTGATCATGGTCTCCAAACTCACGAACTTTACCGTTTTCATTTCGTAAGTAGCTCAAACCAAACTGCCAGCTTGATGACTCTGAAAAGTCATCACCCAGCTTAAGAGTTGTAGTGTAAACACCAACGTCAGAGCCATCATCAACAGACGACATCTTGCTACCACTTAACGCTTCAACGCCGAACTTCACATACAGATCTGTAGGAAGAACGATGTTTGCACGAACACCATCATCGTAATAATGAGAGCCTAAGAATGTGCGGTAAGCGGCAGGACGCTCAACAAAGCTATCAGTATGCATGTGTTGGTTATTCAAGTAACCAAAGTCTGATAAGAAACGACCACCTCGAATGCTTAAACCGTAAGGCATCGTCAGTGTTTCAATGAAAGCTTCTTCGAGCAGTAATTCAGTCTCATCATCGTGAGTTTCAATAACCGTAGTCAAAGAGCCATAAAACTTGTCATCAATATTCGCAGACATGTTCAGCTCTGTATGACCAAGACCAAAGCCTTCATCGCGCTCCGAGTTATTACGTTGACCGTCTTGATAATAACCATCAAGAACAACGCCAATTTGAGGGTTTGACAACGTGTCGGCAAAAACAGGGGAAACGAGAATGCTACCAACCGCTAGAGAAACCAATTTTTTATTCACAACTTTTTCCTTTCTAAGATACATCACCAATTAACTTATTGTTATGTTATAACATTTCAATAAATAGTTAATATTTGAGATGTAACAAAATATGAAATCACTTTAGTAGCAAGGCAGAAAGAAGAATAAAAATCTTTAATAATCAAAGGTATAAAAAATATAATAATTAGCAATGCGAATGATAGTGTGAAGGAGAGTCGTAACGGTATTTATCGAAGGGCTGATATAGAAAGGAAAGAATAGATTGATTAGATGAAACTGAAAATAGAGTTTGAGTTAACGTTGACCGTTAAAACAAACTCTATGAATGTGGTGTCGACTATTGTTTTAAAGAACTACGGGCGCAGCTTTAAAACTCGGTCAATGTCCTCTGCAGAATGGCGCTCTGGTACTTGCTCCCACTCTTCGCCAAATGAACGGTTAACCACTCGGCCGCGTTGGAAGCCTTCGCGCGCTTCTAGCAGCTTCGCCCAGCGCACAACGTTGGTGTAAGACTCAACTTGTAGGAACTCGGCTGCATCGTAGATTTTGCCTAGCACAAGGTTGCCATACCAAGGCCAAATCGCGATATCAGCGATGCTTAGCTCGTCACCCGCCACAAATTCGTTATTTGCTAACTGTTTGTCTAACACGTCTAGCTGACGTTTAGCTTCCATCGCAAAGCGGTTAATTGGGTACTCTTGCTTTTCATCCGCATAAGCGTAGAAGTGGCCGAAACCACCGCCTAGGAATGGTGCCGAGCCTTGTGCCCAGAATAACCAGTTAATGGTTTGCGTTCTTGCTGCCCCTTCTTTTGGTAAGAAGTGACCAAATTTTTCTGCTAGATGCATCAAGATAGATGCCGATTCGAATACATTCACGTCTTCGTCACCAGACTTGTCGACAAGTGCTGGTATTTTGGAGTTTGGATTCACTCCAACAAAGCCAGAAGAGAACTGATCAGCCTCACCAATGTTGATCAAGTACGCATCATATTCAGCTTCTTTAACACCCGCCGCTAACAACTCTTCCAGCAAGATAGTGACTTTTTGACCGTTAGGTGTGCCAAGAGAATACAATTGAAAAGCATGGTCACCAACAGGAAGATCTTTATCAAAGCGAGCTCCAGATTCAGGACTATTGATGTTTGCCCACTTGTTACCACCAGCAGTATCGTTAACCCAAACTTTTGGCGGAGTGTATTGTTCTGACATGATATTTCCTTATTAATATAGGGTCTCACAAACTGATATTAGGTCACATGCCTGCGGTTAAAACCCCTGAATACGATTTATTTTCAAACTGTTAAGCATGGCTTATTCCAGAAAGACATAACCCGCTTAAGCGTTGGTGTGTAGAAGGTAAGCCTGTATTCAAACTTCAATCTAATATCGATAAGTCCACTGCATCATTTAGCAATGATTTTACGAACGACATACCGACAGCTTCAAGAAAGCTGTGATAAAATCGGGATATTACAATTGATAAGGATTTGGCAATGTCTTCTGATTTCACAGGTTCGAGTGCAGCGTATGCTCGCCAAGAGAAAGGCTACCGCGAAAAAGCACTAAAACTGTACCCTTGGGTTTGTGGTAAATGTGCGCGTGAATTTGTTTACTCAAACCTCCGAGAGCTTACCGTTCACCACGTGGATCACGACCATACAAACAACCCTGAAGATGGCAGCAACTGGGAGCTACTGTGCCTGTACTGTCACGATCATGAGCATTCAAAATACACTGACCATGAGCGTTATGGTGTGGATGCAAAAGCGAGTTTAGATGATCATCAGTCAGCGACACACAACCCGTTCGCCGATCTCGCTAAGATGATGAAGAAGTAACACGCCTTCAGAGTAGTCTTTGGTAGATGGTAACTGCTAGATAATAGATAAATAACAAGAAACCCCAGTATGTCACCATACTGGGGTTTCTTTTATCTGCCGTCATAACCAAAGAATAGAATTCAGGTAGGCAGGATCAAAAAAGCCTTCCGAAGAAGGCTTTTTAAGAATCAAATCGAATTACGCTGCCGCTTGTTTGCGAGACTCTTCTACCTTCTTAGCGCGTTGTTTTAGCGTCAATTTATCGCGGTATGCAAACCAAACGTAAGACACAACCACTAAGAAGAACAGGTATGACAATGAAAAAATGAACGGCGATTGAATGATATCGTTCGAGATACCCCAAGAAACACCGATAACAGTCACTGCAATTTTCGCAAAAAAGCCACACATCAATAGCACTAATGCCAACTGTGGGAAACGCGTACTGCGGAATGCAAGCCAGTAGCAACTACCAACTGCTAGAGCCGCAACATAGAAGCCGAATAGGAAAGAGTGAATATGGTCAGCTGCCGCTACACCACCAGAAATTGACATCAATAAAATTAAAAACAGTTTCATAATACTCGCCTCACCATAAGTTGGAAACGCATCCTTTCAAATTTGGAATCTCAGTTTGCATACTATTTTCCCACTTTTTACGGACAACACAACCCCTCCAATCGAACAAAATGTAAGCAAAAGTACTAACAAAAAACACCCTTAACAATTGATTAACATTTTGTTTTTAATAAAACTCCGTTACTCCTTGTCTCATATGAACAAAGCGCTGTTTCGATTTATTTTGTTACACAAATTTAACCTTGGAAATTAATTAAAATTATTTGTAACTCTGTGATATCCGCACGGAATACGTGTCTATTCAAAAACCATCACCTCAAAATCCCTGAAATAATAAGAAAACAGAGCGAAAAAGAACAAAACAGAAAGGTGTTGAATACATTTTAAAAACCAATGAAAAACAACTTATTAACAAAATGAATTTAATTTACCGAAAATGGAAAAAGAGATTCCAATCACATTTTTATTGGTTATAATCCGCGCTCTTTTGCGCTATCTGTTGATAAACGCAAACTAATTTTGAAGAAACAATCACAATAACCCGTCTTTAGTTAAGTGGCTCTCCACTAACCGATGACAAAACTGAGAATAAAAATGAGCAAGATTGATAAAGCAACACGTATCCTGCTAGCAGGCTTCTGTATCAACCTTTGTCTTGGCATCCTGTATGCTTGGAGTGTATTTAACAAAGCGCTAGTAACTGAAGCTGGTTGGAGTGCTGCTGAAGCATCTTCACCTTACGCTATTGCAACTATCACATTCTCTGTTTGTCTTCTTGTTGCGGGCATCCTACAAGACCGTATGGGTCCACGTAAGATCCTTATCCTAGGTACAGCGCTTACAGGTCTAGGCATGATTGCTTCTGGTTTCGCTACAACACCTATGATGCTGAACATCACGTTCGGTGTGATGACAGGTGCTGGTATCGGCTTCGGTTACGCATGTCTTTCTCCATCAGCAATGAAGTGGTTCCACTCTTCTAAGAAAGGTATGGTTAACGGTCTTATCGCAGCAGGCTTCGGTCTTGCAGCTATCTACCTAGCACCAGTAACTTCTGCGCTAATCGACAGCATGGGTATCCAAACTAGCTTTATGATTCTTGGTGTTGGTGTACTTGCAATCGCAGTACCTCTAGCAGCAACTATCAACAACCCACCAGCGGATTACACGCCAGCTGAGCCTAAAGTAAAAGCAGGCCAAGCTCCTAAAGCGGTTAAGAAGACTGAAGACCTAACTTGGAAAGTAATGCTGAAGACTCCTCAGTTCTACTCTCTATGGATCATGTACGCATTCGCTGCATCTGTTGGTCTAATGATCATCGGTAACATCACTACGATTGCTAGCGTTCAAGCTAACCTGCCAAACGCAGTTTACCTAGCGTCTATCCTTGCAGTATTCAACTCAGGCGGCCGTGTTGCTGCGGGTATGCTTGCAGATAAAATCGGTGGCGTACGTACTCTACTTCTAGCGTTCATCCTTCAAGGCGCGAACATGGCTCTATTCGCTACGTTCAACTCTGAATTCACGCTAATCATTGGTACAGCTATCGCAGCTGTTGGTTACGGTACGCTTCTAGCAGTATTCCCAACACTGACTGCTGAGTTCTACGGCCTGAAAAACTACGGTACTAACTACGGCGTGCTTTACACGGCATGGGGTATCGGCGGCGCTATCGGTGCAGCAGTTGTTGGCTTCTCAATGTCAAACGGCGAAGGTTACGGCCTAGCTTACACAATCTCTGCAGTTATGATGGCAGTGTGTATTGTTCTAGCAATCATCACTAAGCCAATCTCTGAAGCTAAAGTTGCTGAACTAAAAGCATCACAAGCTTAATCAACAGAAAAGATTGAATTTGTTACTGAAGAGCTTAACCTTAGGGTTAGGCTCTTTTTGTATCAAGCGACTTCTCCATTGACGACCGAAACCACTCTTCAGCTCTCCCCTACTTATTATCTCGACAACTTCAATCGACTGGTTGAACACGCTCAAACGCTCTACCCCGATCTTCTGAGTGATGATGAATGTCGTTGGTTGTCCGCATACAAACGTCTTTCTGTTTCAAGCCAATGCTTAATGGTTCGTTTGCTTTCTCGTAAAGGCCGTTGGTTTCGCAACGATAAACTCAACTATGTTGAGATCCCAGATCTAAAGACCGCGCTACAAGAGCTAAGCAGCTCAGGCTTCATTGCGTTGAGTCACCCCGAAGAACAGCATGACCTCGCCATTAGTGAGGTCGAGCTAGGGTTGCACTTGCTCACCAAGCCAGAATTGTTGAATGTATTCCCCGCCCTAAAGAGCCGCAGAACTGCCAAGAAAGACGACCTGTTGCTACTGCTTGATCAGCAACCTTTTGATCAATTTCAGAGCCTAACCTTCGACTGTATTTACGTCGTCGAAGCTCAAGTTATCGATGTTTTGCTGATGCTGTTCTTTGCCAACACCTATCAAGACTTAAGCCAATTCGTCTTGAGCGATCTTGGGCTCAATACCTTTGAGAACTACCCATTAAGCAAGCAGCGCCGCTTCTTCACCTCTAGAGAACAACTCAATCAATTAATCCAGATGCGCGATATTCAACGCTTATATTCAGAAGGTGACCGCAAAGACGGTGAGTTTCTGGAACTACTTTTAAACTCGATTCCTGAAGAATCAGAACACAGAAGCATTGCCAGAAAACGATCGCGTTTGATCAATGGTATTGCTCGCGATCTTGAAAGGCTTAACCTAAACGACCAAGCTATCTTTTGGTTCAGACAATCGACACTTCCTCCCAGCAGAGAGCGACTTGCGCGCATCTGTGATAAGCAAGGTACGCTAGACTTAATGTGTGACATTGTCACGCAAATGAAAGCTGCTCCATCGGATGTGTCAGAGTTGGAAGTCGCTATTAAGCTTGAAGACCGGCTGCTACGGAAACAGGGGCACAAAGTTTCACGAACCATAAAGCCGAGCTGCAAAGAGTTAAAACTGGAATTAGACCTCAGCCAAACTCGAGTAGAGCTTGCGGTAAAGCAGCATTTTGAGAACCAAGGTTGGGACGTCTACTTTTCTGAAAACAGTTTTCTGTGTGGCTTGTTTGGTTTGGCTTTCTGGGATGTCATTTTCGCAGACGTTGAAGGCGCCTTTATCAATCGATACCAACATCGACCATTGGATCTGTACCATTCAGATTTCGTAGACAAGCGAGCCGAACAGGTTGAAGCCGTGTTTCAGACGATATCCAAACATGGGCTGAACCATTTGTTCAATACTTACGATGAAAAGCAAGGTATCGCGAACCCCTTTGTTCATTGGAATTATTTTCCTAAGGCACTCATCGAACACAGCTTGGCTTCGATTCCAAATGCTTTAGTTATCGATCTCTTCAAAGTGATATTGAGTGATTTAAATCTATTTAGAACTGGGATGCCGGATTTGATTGCATTCAAGGGCGATGATTTTCACTGGATTGAAGTCAAAGGCCCTGGCGATAAACTGCAAGACAACCAGTGGCGCTGGATTAAAGAGTTTGAGCGATTGTCTGTCCCCTTCTCTGTTTGTTACGTCAATCAGTGAGTCTTAGTTCTTAACTCTTAGCTGTTGGCTTTTAGCTTTTAGCTCTTGGGGCTTGGGGCTTAAATCTAGCTATCTTGAAACTCCAATTTCTGAGCACAAGCGAGTGACGCGCATCGACAAGTCACTCGTCCCATCAAGATCTTGTCTACAAAATTGTTAGAACATGAGCATTTTCAATCATTTTCGATATAATTATAGAAAATGCCTAATATTTAAATACGTATGAATTTGAAAAAACTCTTCATTTTAGCTTTTGTTAGCGTCTTCTCAGGTTGTGCCGTCTACGCGGGTTTAAACTTCGACGAACTGTTTGGTGAACAACAAGTACGCGATCGCCAAGCACCTATTCTTTCGGCTCAAGCACAGCACTTCATTGACGAAGTAAAGCCCATCATTGATAACCGATGTGTGGTTTGTCACGCTTGTTATGATGCCCCTTGCCAACTCAAAATGTCTTCAGTGGAAGGCATAGACCGAGGCGCGAGCAAGGCACTCGTTTACCAAGGCACCCGCTTAACGGCATCAGCCCCTACTCGTTTGTTTGAAGATGCGTTAACCACACAAGAGTGGCGCGATGCGGATTTTCATCCTGTACTCAATGAGCGCATGCAGAACTCAACGGCTAACCTCGATGCTGGTCTTGTTTCTCGTATGTTGATTCAGAAAGAGAATCACCCTCTACCCGATCAAACCCAGCTCGAAGGTTTCGACTTTTCAACCGATCGCGACCAACAGTGCCCAACGATTGAAGAGTACGCCCAATACGAGAGAGATTACCCAACTTGGGGGATGCCTTATGGGATGCCGAACTTAGATAAAACCGAATACGCGACTTTAATGAGTTGGTTAGAAAATGGCGCGTTAATGAACGACCATATTCCGCTGAATGATGCAGAGCAAGAGCTCGTTAATGTCTACGAAAGCTTTTTAAATAAGAGTGACAATAAGAGTCAACTTTCAGCACGTTACATCTACGAGCACCTGTTTTTATCGCACGTCTATTTTTCTGATTTAGCTCAACCAACACG
This sequence comes from Vibrio sp. 10N.261.46.A3, assembly GCF_041472995.1. Taxonomy (NCBI): domain Bacteria; kingdom Pseudomonadati; phylum Pseudomonadota; class Gammaproteobacteria; order Vibrionales; family Vibrionaceae; genus Vibrio; species Vibrio sp. 10N.261.46.A3. The sequence goes on from NZ_JBFRRH010000130.1 coordinate 38,081, forward strand.
TTTCTTTACTGTTGTTCGCTCTGCAACACCACCAGGTGAAGCGGTGCAGCGCATCACGACTCGCCGCCCTTATGACGATCCAAAAGTAGACCGTGTTTACTACCGTCTGATTCCAGAGCAAGGCACCATCGTCGACAAAACGCACATGCCTTTCGCACTTAATAAAGAGCGTCTACAAAAGTGGTATAGCTGGTTTGTCGACGTTAATTACACCGTAAAACAACTTCCTAGTTACGATATTGATGTTTCAGCTAACCCAATGACTTCGTTTGAAGCACTGCCAGTGAACTCGCGCTTCAACTTCATGTTAGATAACGCGCAAAACACCATCATGGCCTATATCAAAGGACCTGTGTGTCGTGGTCAACTTGCCTTGAACGTAATTAACGACCGTTTTTGGGTTTTCTTCATCGACCCAGAGAAAGCCGATGTTCCGGAAATCAACGCCTTCTATGCAAGCCAAAAGAAAAACTTAAAGCTGCCTAGCGAGCTAAAAAGTAACACCGTGCCTGTGACCAACTGGGTAAGATACGCGAAGCAACAAGCGCGATACCTAAACGCGAAATCAGACTTCACCAACCAATGGTTCGAAAGTGGCGTAAACCTAGACACTGGCATCATTTGGGATGGCGATGGCATCAACCCGAATGCTGCTCTCACCGTCTTTAGGCACTTCGATAGCGCCTCTGTTGTACAAGGGTTAGTTGGCACGCAACCTAAGACCGCGTGGATTCTTGATTATGCTCTTCTAGAGCGTATTCATTATCTTCTCGTTGCAGGCTTCGATGTTTACGGCAACTTTGGCCACCAGCTGATTACACGCATGTTCATGGACTTCTTGCGTCTTGAAGGTGAGAGTAACTTCTTAACCCTTCTTCCTAAAGACGTTCGCCACATTGAACACTCTAGCTGGTACCAGAACCAAAGCGCACAACTGAGTGACTACTTGCAGCGAAACATTGCGCCTTTTGATCAGCCGACCAGCGTGGTTTACAAAACGGCCGATCCTAAGCGTGAACTGCTTAATATGATCAAAGATAAGCTCGCACCTGTTCTCGATAATCGCTTTGAGATTGTTGAAACAGGTTTTGGTAGAAAGAATGAAGCACTGCTTAATCAAGTGAATTTGATTAAGGGAGAAGGCCTGCGTCATGTACCTCAATTAGTGATGATCATGATTGAAGGCGAAAACGGCGAAGAGCAGCTGTTCACCATGATTCACAATAACGCGCACAGCAACATTTCTAGCTTGTTTAATGAAGAAGGTAACCGAGATTACGCCAATGATGACCTAACCCTCGTAAGAGGCGTTGTCGGTAGCTACCCTGCGGCTTACCTATCATTAACCGAGAGCGAGATTCCTGCGCTAGTGAAAACGCTGCAAAGCTTAAACACAGAAGAGGACTACGTGGCGCTGCTAGACAAGTTTGCAATACGACGCAGTTCTAGCGAATTCTGGCCATTCAGTGATCGCGTGCATCGTTGGTATCAACAAGACCAACCGATCGAGTTTGGCTTGTTGGATTACAACCGCTTCGAGAACCGTTAGTTTTCACTCATAAAGCATAAAAGCAAAAATCCTCTGTCTTGGCAGAGGATTTTTTGTATATGAGAAAGTATCTTAAGTGCTATTGAGAAGCGACGAGTTCTCTAGATGAATCCGATGTTTCCGGTTGGTGTAGCTCATCAAAAAACGCACGCGCGGCAGGAGAAAGGGAATCCACAGGTTGCTTCAACACCACATAAAACTGACTCTTAAGGCTCCACTTCTCGGGCTGAAGCGGAATCAAAGCTTGGTCATAATGGCCACGGTCGATTAAGTGAGACGGTAAAAAACTCAGGTGTGTACCCGCCAAGGTTAAAATTACACCCGACTCGACATGCCAGCCATCAAAAGGCTTTACGGAATCGTACTGCTCAATATTCAGTAATCGGAACATCTCGTCTTTGGCATAGCCGCCCATATTGATACGACAACCATCTAATGAGAAATCCTTGTCCATGATCTTCTCAGCCAGATCCTTACGCGCATACAGATAACTGTGCTCTTCAAACAGTGGGTATTTATGTTGAAACGCTGATTTTTGATGTGACCCTAGAACCACTATCATCATATCAATCTGGTTCTTTGCTAACTTCTCATTCAACTGGGTGAAATCGCCGACATCAACACTCACCTCAACACTGTTACTACGTTGGTAAAACGTCTCGATCGCTTTGGGAAGGGGGTTATAGGGCAAAGTGACGGTGTTATCCAAGCATCCAATTCGCACATGCCCAGAGAGTTCTGTCTGTACACCTCGTAACTTATAAGCGAAGTCGGTTAAGGTCGATTTCAATTGGTTCGCATATTTATACACTTGCTCACCTTCATGAGTCAGCTTAAAACCACGTCGACCACGTTGGCATAATGTTAATTCTAAGCTTTTTTCCAAGGCAATAAGCTGATTACTGAGCACAGGTTGGCTAATCCCGGTGCTTGCGACCGCCTGATTGATGCCTCCTTGCTCAACAATTTCACAAAAAGGCTCTAATCTACGTAGGTCTCTTTTATCTAACTTATTGTTTGAATTCACTTTGCCACTCACATTTGTTTTTTGTTATGTTTACATCTGATTATATTCATTTATTAACAATAAATACATCAGTATGCTTTATTCACACTTATGGAATAACAATGCATGGATGGCACTATGGCGGCAGAAGCTTACGTGAATAAACCCGAAGCAACACACAGCCACAAAAAGATAGATGACTTCGAATTGGAACCCGTTCCCGAGAAGGCCAAACGCTCTTGGTGGGTTATCAGCCTTATTTGGTTGGCTATCGGCATCGATATTTCGGGATTGTTTCTCGGCTCGATTCTAAGCAGCGGTATTGGTTTTGAAGATGCTCTGCTTGCCACGTTTATTGGTTCAGGCTTATTGGCGATCATCGCGATGCTGTGTGCCAACATTGGCTTTCAAGCCGGCGTCTCTACTCCGCTGGTGAGCAGCGCGGTATTTGGTCGTAACGGCGGTAAAATCCTTGGCTTCATCAACGGCATCTCATTAGTTGGCTGGTTCGCATTCCAGGCTGATTTCTTCGCTTTCATCATGGTCGATGCACTGGCGAAATACGACATCATAATTTCACACCTCACCGCTCTCATTGGCGGCAGTGTATTAATGATGATGACGGCTATCTATGGCGTCCGTGCTTTAGGCAAACTCAGTACCTATTCTGTTCCATTGATGGTGACGCTGATTACCATCGGTTTGTTTATGGCCGCTGATTATCAAGGTGGCGCAGCACCATCGATTGAAGACCCTTTGACGCTTGGCCAAGCCATCTCTTTTGTTATGTCTATCTGGATTCTAGCCGCGGTTGCCGCACCTGATATTGCTCGCTACGCCAAAACACGTCGTGATGCGATTTTAGGAGCGGGTATCGGTTTCCTCGTCGGCAACAGTGCCATCATTCTTATCGCGTTGATCCTAACCAAAATGACAGGCACCGACGACCTAGTAGAAGTCTTCTTCACCCTAGGTTTAGGCATGGCAGCCATTATCGTACTGGTGTTCGCACAGTGGACCACCAACAGTAGCAACCTGACCTCTGGCGGCTTATGCATGTCGATGGTTCTCCCGAAGATTCCGCGCCCTGTTCTGGTTGTGATCATGACCATCGTTGGTATTGGCATTGCTCAGCTCGGCATGGTGAACAAGTTTACCGATTTCTTAATGCTCCTCAGCGTAACCATTGCACCTGCGGCAGGTGTCTACATCGTTCAATATTATGTTTTAGATTCAACAAAAATGAGCTTTGAGAACATCCAGCAAGTTCCAGCTTGGATGTTTAAAGGCTTGGCTTCTTGGGCATTTGGTACTGCATTCAGCGCTTGTACCGCGCCAGAGTTTTTCAACCTATTTTCGTTCACCAGCATCTCGGCGTTAGACGGCATTCTTGCCGCTGGTGTGATTTACCTCGCCCTAATGAAGCTTTCTCCTTCAAGTGATAAGGAATAGTAGTTGTGATTATTACTGAACAAATGATTGATGATATCGCGCTTGGTGCGACGGTATTAGGTACTGGCGGCGGTGGTGACCCATACAGCGGTGCCTTGATGGCGAAAGTAGCCATTGCAACGGCAAAGCACCCTGTACGCATGATTCCCCTAGAAGACGTTCAAGACGATTGGATGACTGTGCCCTCTTCTATGATTGGCGCGCCAACCGTCGCAGTCGAGAAACTCAATTCGAAAGATCAAATGTTGATTGCTTTCGAAGCGATGGAAAAAGCGCTCGGCACTGACGTAGCGGCAACGTTTCCTATCGAAGTAGGCGGCTTTAATTCATTAATTCCAATTCTCGTTGCAGCGCAAAAGAACATCCCTGTGATCGATTGTGATGCGATGGGACGTGCATTCCCAGAAGCTCAGATGGTGACCTTCTTCCTTGATGGTCTCCCTTCCGCACCGAACACATTGGCCGATGAGCGTGGCAATGTCGTCACGCTTTACCCAATTGACGGTATTTGGTCTGAAAAGTTTGCGAGGCCAATTACCGAGCAGATGGGCGGCTCTGCAGCAATGTGCGATTACCCAATGAACGGTAAGAACCTAAAACGCAGCGCACTGCCTGCAACACTGACCCAAGCAATGAAGATTGGTGCAACGATTAGACTGGCGAACGACAACAATCAGAGTGGCACACAGGCCGTGTTAGACATTGTCGGCGGCCATACCATCATCAGTGGCAAGATTGTTGATATTCAACGTGAAACCGATGGTGGCTTTGCCACAGGCGGTGTCGTGATTGAAAAGCTGGCTCAGTTTGAAGATACCGGCGTCGATAATGTGTTTGTGCAGTTCCAAAACGAATTGCTTCTCGCCCACAAAGGCACAAGTCGCGCAGACATGAACCAAGATAACCTGCTGGCATCAACACCGGATCTTATTTCGATCTTGGATCATGAAACGGGTAAGCCAATCACAACCGAACAACTTCGTTACGGGCAGCGCATCGACCTTATCGCCTACCCTTGCGACCCTAAATGGCGCACTAACAAAGGCATCCAAGTCGCGGGCCCGGGTTACTTTGGCTACACAGTCGAGTATCAAACCATTGAACAACTAAAGTCTGCATTGAAGAGGTAGTCGCATGACAAACATTACGCTTGATTACTGCCGCCTTGGCATTGACGTAGGTGGTACCAATACCGACGGTGTGCTGCTCGACGCAGACTTGAATGTGATCGCTAAGGTGAAAACCGCAACCACACATGACATTTCAACCGGCATTGATAACGCGATTTCTGCGCTATTAAACCAAGCAAACATTGATGGCAAACAGGTGAAACATGCGATGCTTGGTACCACTCAATGCACCAACGCAATTGTTGAACGAAAAGGCTTAGACAGAGTCGGCATGATTCGCTTAGCGCTTCCCAGTGGTGATAGCGTCCCGCCCCTTTGTGGTTGGAGTGAAGCGTGGCAAAATCTGCTTGGTGAACACTTCTACCAAGCGCACGGCGGCTATGAATACGACGGCCAGTTGATTGCCGATATTCAAGAGTCTGAGATCCGCGAGCTTTGTCAGAAAATGAAAGGCCATGTGGATTCCATTGCTATCTGCGGTGTGTTCTCTCCCGTCAACAGCGACCAAGAGCTTCAAGCAGCAGAGTGGATTCAACAAGAACTTCCGGGCGTGAACCTATCGTTATCCCATAAAGTGGGCAGCTTAGGGCTTTTAGAACGCGAGAACGCCACTATCCTCAATGCGGCTCTGCAAGGTACAGCAAAACGATTCGTAGACGGCTTTTGTAATGCACTCATCAATCATAAAATCCACACCACGCCCTATTTCGGTCAGAACGACGGCACACTGATGTCGCAGCAATTCGCATTGATGTACCCGATTCTCACCGTGGCTTGTGGGCCAACAAACTCGATTCGTGGAGCGAGTCATCTCACCAAGCTAAAAGACGCGATTGTGGTCGATGTAGGCGGCACTACGTCTGATATTGGTGTGCTGACTCACGGTTATCCGAGAGAATCGAGCCTCGCGGTAGAAATCGGCGAAGTGAGAACCAACTTCCGTATGCCTGATATTTTGGCGTTAGCCATTGGTGGTGGTACCAAGGTTCGCTTTGAACAGCAGCGTATAGAGCTAGGCCCAGAAAGTGTTGGCCATACCTTGACGCAAACGGCGCGTAGCTTTGGTGGTGATGAACTTACGCTCACCGATATTGCACTCAAAACAGGACAAATGCAGTGGCAGGCAGAACATCAACTGAGTGATGAGATTGGTGTTTCAGCCGAACAAGCAAGCAAGATTTATCAACAAATGGTCACGGATGTTGAAGAAGGCATCGATAAGATGAAGACCTCTGCAGCGAGTGTACCCGTAATCATGGTTGGTGGTGGTAGTGCCCTATTCCCAGATCATTTTGAAGGTGTGAGCCAAGTGGTTCGTCCTGAGCACTTTGAAGTGGCTAATGCGATTGGTGTTGCGTTGGGTGAAATATCAGGTCAATTCGATAAGATCGTACCGATTGACCCAGCATCACGTGAAGAGACCTTAAAGGGCTTGGAAGCGCAATCAAAGCAACTGGCGATTGAAGCTGGCGCATGCAGCGATAATGTCGCGATCATTGAACGCAGCGAGATTCCATTAAGCTACCTACAAGGCAATATGGTTCACGTTAAGATCAAAGCTGCAGGGCATATCAAGATGATTTAAAGTGAATCAACAAAAATTGTATTTAACCAAGTCCTATAACTAAAAAGCAGCCAATTCTTTCATACAAAATGAAGAAATTGGCTGCTTTTTATGTTGTTACTTTTGGTTTCTAGCTCACGATACGTTTCTGTCGCAACCTAAGGTTTGTTTTTATAACTGCTCTTGCAACGCCTCAAGTGACTCTTGAACCAACTTCGACAACTCGCTATCTTTGCCTCGGTATTCACCTAATGGATCGCTGCTCGCCTCTATCACTTGGCAAGCATTGAAAAGTTGCAACAAACCTAAACTGCCCGCGGAACCTTTCAGTTTATGAGCGAGAGATTTTACCTCACGTCCATTGTTCGAATCACTCGCTTCGACCATTTCGCTTAAAGTGACGCGGCTACTCTCTTCAAATAGTCCCACAATCTGCTTCATCTTTTCTAAGCCAAGAATGGACAAGTCACCTTTGATGACATTGGAATCAATCAATTTCACAGGAGTCTCTCCTTCGTCTTCAGTTTGCGAAGCCTTGATGGCTAGATCAGAGACGACGCTCGCCATCTGAGATGAGTACAACTCGTTGCCTTTATTACGTTGAGGCTTGCTGTTTTGACTGCATATAGAATCATTAGGATCAGGTTGTGGCAGTAGCAAAGTCTTGCCATCAAGCTGTGTCACAATGAGTTGAGCAAGAGCCTCTTTCTCTAACGGCTTAGGTAAGAAGCCATCAAAGCCAGACGACAAGTAGCTTTCCACTTCTTCGTTAAACACATGAGCCGATACTGCGATCATTGGAGGTACTTTTCGAATTACGTCTTCTTCACTTTCATACTGAAGCGCATCGTCTTTGAGTTGTTGAATTAACTCGACGCCATCGCAGTCCGGTAAGTTAATGTCCACCAGCGCAATATCAAACTCTTGCTCACTGAATATGGCTCTCGCTTCTTGTCCGGTTGTCGCGATCACAACCTCGTGTCCTAGGTTATGCAAAAAGCCTTCAGCAACGATGCAGTTTACGGGGTTATCTTCAATCAGAAGTACTTTAGCTCGAATACACGCTTCAATGACCGGTACTTTCGTTTCTATCTTCTCACCGGCTTCAAGTGGCAGTGAGAACCAGAACTGACTACCCTCGCCTTCTTCAGAATGAACGCCAATGTCCCCGTTCATTGCCAACATAATGCTTTTACTAATCGCTAATCCAAGCCCTGTGCCGCCGGTTTTGTTGCGACCGCTATCGGTTTGGGTAAAGGCATCAAACAGACAAGCTTGTTCGCTAGCATCAATTCCGACACCGGTATCTGACACTTCAAACATCACTCTATTTTCATCTTCGATATCTAAGCTGATAAAGATATCGACCGAGCCACTTTCCGTAAACTTAATCGCGTT
>NZ_JBFRRH010000130.1:46889-47623 GCF_041472995.1 Vibrio sp. 10N.261.46.A3
TCCGTAAACTTAATCGCGTTACCGACCAAGTTATTCAAGATTTGGCTGATTCGCGTTACGTCACCACGCCAATAGCGTTGCACGTCACTTTCAATATGGAAATCAAAATTCAGCTTCTTCTCAGCGGCGCGCCCTTCCATCAATTGGTAGGTATCTTGAACCATCTGATGAAGGTCAAACGAGGCTGTGCGGATTTCCAGATGCCCCGCTTCTATCTTTGAGTAATCCAACACGTCATTCAAAATCGCGAGTAGGTTCTTACCGCTGCGGTTAATGATGTCTGCATAGCCGGATTGCAGCGGGTCTAACCCGGTATCTTTAAGCAATCTTGCGGTACCTAATACACCGTTCATCGGCGTTCGTATTTCATGGCTCATCGTCGCAAGGAAAGCGGATTTCGCGCGGCTAGCTTGTTCTGCGGCGTTGCGAGCCTTAGCGTGATTCCCTACCTCGATATTCAGCTTTTCATTGGTCTTTTGCAGTTGATAAGTTCGGTCTGTGACCAACTCTTCTAAGTGTTCTTTGTGCTCTTCAAGTTCGCGTTTCGCCTTTGCTTCACCCACCGCAACCACTTGTAGTGCCTGCGCGGTGTTTCTGGCAGTGATGATCGCCTCGCCCATATGAGCCAGCTCATCATTACCCTTTACCGATATATCAATATTCAGGCGACCTTGTGCGATAGACATCAAGGCCGATGAGTATTCAGCAAGACGCTTAACAACCGAGATATACAC
>NZ_JBFRRH010000131.1:0-7774 GCF_041472995.1 Vibrio sp. 10N.261.46.A3
AGATATGATCAAGAGACAGGGTCTAGAGCGGTATTAATTCACCAAGTTGAAAGCCAGCTAATAACTCGAATAGGCTCTGCGGTGAATAACTTTGAAATGACACTTCCAGATCCGAGCTCTGAGCTTGCCATTCAAACTTTAAAAGATCCATACCATTTTGACTTCTTAAACCTCAACGCAGAAGCAAAAGAACGAGATATTGAGAACGCGCTCATGAAACACATCACCTCGTTTTTACTTGAGCTAGGAAGTGGTTTTGCGCTAGTTGGTCAGCAATATAATCTGAATGTGGGCGGGGATGATTTTTTTATCGATTTGCTGTTCTATCACCTTAACCTCCGTTGTTACGTGGTGATCGAACTTAAAGCCGACAAACTTTCACCTAAAGACGTTGGCCAACTTGATTTCTACCTATCAGCCGTTGATGGAGAGCTAAAACGACAGGATGACGCTCCCACCATCGGCTTACTGCTATGCAAAGAGCGAAATCGAGTGGTCGCGGAATACGCGGTGCGCAATAAAACGTCACCAATAGGCATCGCGGAATACCAGCTTTCTGAAAGACTACCTCAAAATATTAAAGGGCAACTTCCTTCTATCGAAGAGATAGAAGTTATTTTGTCTCAAGATATGACGATGAATGATGGAGAAGACTCATGATCACTGAAGACCAATTAGAACAGCTTTGCCTTGATTGGTTTATGGGTCTTGGTTATCAATACAAATGTGGTTATGACATCGCCCCCGATGGTCATTCAGCTGAACGCGATGATTACCATCAAGTTGTGCTCAAACAGCGCTTGCTAGAGCGTTTGGAAGCATTAAACCCTGAGCTACCACAAGAGAGCCTAGCAGTCGTGGTGAACATGGTGAGCACACCAGATACGCCCGTTCTGATTAAAAGTAACCGAGCTTTTCATAAGTACCTAATTGAAGGTGCGCCTGTTGAATATACCGTGTATGAAGACGGTGAAACCAAAACTAAGCACACCCATGCTCGCTTAATGGATTTTACCAATCCAGATAACAACGAGTTTTTGGTCGTGAATCAGTTCACCATCACAGGTACTAAAGGTAACCGGCGTCCAGATGTATTGGTGTTTATCAATGGGTTACCTATTGCTGTCATCGAGCTGAAAAATCCCGCCGATGAGCATGCCGATATTTGGCACGCCTACAACCAACTTCAAACTTACAAAGATGAAATTCCGGACCTCTTTGCTTTCAATGAATCTTTAGTGGTCAGTGATGGTTGGACGGCTCGTATTGGTTCACTAACTGCCAATAAAGAGCGGTTTTTACCTTGGAAAACCGTATCGAGTGAAGATGACAAGCCACTTTGGGAATACCAACTTGAAACCATGGTTAAGGGCTTCTTTAAACCTGACCTACTGTTAGATTACATACGTTATTTTGTTTTATTTGAAACAGACAACGACAACATAATCAAAAAGATTGCAGGTTATCACCAGTTCCATGCTGTACGAGCCGCGGTAGAGGCAACCGTTCGTGCCAAACAAGCGGAGGGTGAATTACCTATGGTTGCTGAGCGTATGGATCAATACCAAATACAAGCCACAAAAGGTTTAGAGAAGATTAAACCTGGCAGCGGTAAGGCGGGGGTAGTTTGGCATACACAAGGGAGCGGTAAAAGCATTTCGATGGTTTGCTACGCCAGTAAACTACTGCAACAACCAGCAATGAATAACCCAACAATAGTGGTGGTTACAGATCGAAATGATCTTGATGGTCAACTTTTTAACACTTTTGGTATGGCGCAAGAGACGCTCAAGCAACTCCCCTTACAAGCTAATGGTCGAGATAAGCTGCGTGAACTACTATTGAGTCGCCAATCTGGCGGTATCATCTTCACTACTATCCAAAAATTTGCCTTACTGGCAGAAGAGACGGACCATCCCGTGCTCTCGACGCGAGCCAATATTGTCGTAGTCTCAGATGAAGCACACCGCAGCCAGTATGGTAATAAGTCTAAACTGGTTGATGTAAAAGATGCGGAAGGAAACGTGACGTCTCAAAAGTACGTCTACGGTTACTCTAAATACATGCGCGATGCATTACCAAACGCCTCATTTATTGGATTTACTGGCACGCCGATCGCCATGGATGATAAAGATACTCGTGGAGTCTTTGGTGAATACGTATCAATCTATGATATCCAAGATGCCGTTGATGATGGCGCCACGGTGCCTATTTATTACGAATCACGCCTCGCAAAACTTGATATCAACCAAGATGAAATTGAGCAACTTAACGACAAAGTCGAGGAAGAAATTGGTGAAGATGAAGAAACGGCGGATCGTGAGAAAGTAAAATCAGAATGGGCAACGCTTGAAAAACTGATAGGTGCTGAGCCTCGTATCGAGCAGGTTGCAAAAGATTTGGTGCATCATTTTACGACTCGTACCTCGACCTTTCCTGGAAAAGCCATGATTGTGGCGATGAGCCGTGAAATTTGTGTCGACATTTATAATGCGATTGTGGCCATCAAGCCAGAGTGGCATAACGACGATCCAGCCAAAGGAGCGATCAAAATCGTCATGACAGGCAGCGCGTCAGATAAAGCTAAGATGCAGCCTCATATTCATGATAAAAAAACTAAGAAACTGTTTGAAGCTCGTTACAAAGATACACAAGATGAACTTCAATTGGTGATTGTTCGCGATATGTGGCTGACAGGCTTTGACGCACCGTGTTGTCATACTATGTACATTGATAAACCAATGAAAGGGCATAACCTAATGCAGGCTATTGCTCGTGTAAATCGGGTGTTTAAAGATAAACCCGGTGGTTTAGTGGTTGATTATATTGGTATCGCTAATGAACTTAAAAATGCACTAAAAACCTATACCAATAGCCAGGGTAAAGGCGCACCAACAGTTGATACTGCAGAAGCTTTTTCTGTCTTAATGGAGAAGGTTGATATTATTCGAGGGATGTTTGCTACACCGGTAGATGGCTATGTCTTTAACTATCGCCCTGATTTTGAAACAGACGCACTCCGATTACTTCCAGGAGCTGCAGGTCACTTATCTGGGTTGTCACATATCGATAGCAATGGCAAAGAGGTTCGTGATGGTAAGCGCCGTTTTCTTGATGTTATGGCTGCGCTAGGTAAAGCTTATTCGTTGTGTAATACCATGGACGAGACTCGCGGCTATAAAAACGAAATTGCATTTTACTCGGCGATTAAAGCTGCATTTCTTAAGCACACGACAGTTGACAAAAAACGTTCAGATGAAGAGCGAAACTCCGCTCTAAAACACATTCTCGATAACGCGGTCATCGCGGATGGTGTTGATGATATATTTTCAATGGTTGGTCTAGATAAACCTAACATTGGTTTGCTTTCTGAAGAGTTCTTAGAAGATGTTAAGAACATGAAGGAAAAGAACTTAGCTGTTGAACTTCTTGAAAAGCTACTTCGTGATGAGGTAAAAGCTCGTATGAAGAACGATGTTGTTCAAGAGAAGAAATACTCAGAGCGTATTATGTCGACGCTACAAAAATATCATAACCGTAGCATTGAAACCGCTCAGGTCATTGAAGAATTGATTCAGTGGGCTAAAGAGATGCAAGAAGACGGGGAGTTGCTAGATAAACTCAACCTTTCTGTTGATGAAATTGCCTTTTATCGGGCATTAGTTGACAACGAATCGTCAGTACGGGAGCTTGGCGATGATAACTTGCGTGAACTGGCTATCGAGTTAACTCATCAACTGCGTAAGTCTGCAACTGTTGACTGGCAGAAGCGTGAAAGTGTACGAGCGCGTATGCGAAACCTTGTACGTCGACTATTACGTAGGTGGAAGTATCCACCCGATGCCGCAGAAGAAGCCATCAAGCTTGTGTTAGAACAAGCAGAGGTTCTAGCTGACGGTTGGTATAAATAATGACTAAGGCAAGGTGTAAACCTTGCCTTTTGAATATCTATGCACTTTTTATTTAATTAAAGATCAACTAGCCGCTTTGTTCGGTCAAAAATAGTAATCAGAATGGAATACATTAGAGCTATTGATCTAGCTGATAATTGTCCAAAAATCCGTTAGAGGTCTTGCTAGTATCAAAGAACATTAGTGAAGATCTTCCGATTGCAACAAACTCCTATAAAACACCGGAAAACTGTCATCTTGATACAACTCTTCCATGTAGATGCTTGTCACGACGGGGGTTAAATCTGAATGTAGCCAGCTCTTGTATAGGGCATACAGCTCTACTGTCGCAAGGTAGCCGTCGGTATGGTTTGGAATATGCTCGGTAGCAAATGCCCCTAACGCTTCAATGATCTCTTTCTCTTCGTATTCCTCATCAATGTCATTAAACAATGCCTCAACATTGCTCTTAACTTCCCCTGTATGACCGTGTGATGTGGTTTTAAGCCAGAGTGCAAGTGTTTGGCTCGTCTTAAGTCTGTCAGCGAGAGAAGGGGCGCTTGGAGCAAGATTCTGATAGCTTTTCAAAAAGTCCTGGCTACGCATTGCCTCAAAGATGATTTCTTCTGGGTCATCCAGTTCAAAGTCGTCACAGCAGTAATACAGGTAAAGCGCATAGAGCTCCGCTGATTCATCAAGCAAATTGACCATTTTCCATTTCTTAGCATGTTGATATGCAAGTGCTAACAATTGCTTACCAGTAATTTTATGAGGAATGTGGTTCAAAAAATTCATCAGATATTCTGGACCATTGACATGAGCAAGAAAGCTGTCGTCACGGAAAAATACGCCATTCATATTAATGGTAAAAAGCATGATGATTCTCACTATTTGGCTAGGTTAGGATTGAGGTAGTGATCGGTGATATCGGATCTAAAATGCCCAAGCTCTTGGCTTACAATAAGCTTATTCGTTTCATAAGTATTACCTGGATTGTTGTCCCCCATACGTTGTTGAGCATAGGTGTACCTTAATCCGTGAGCGCCATGAGAATACCCGAGCACTTTCGTGGACATGTTATAAAAAGCATTGGTAAATCGAATACCTCCAACCAGATTGTAATGCGTCAAAATGTCGGCTTTTCTGTCTTTGATTTGGATTGGACTATCGAGCCTATAGATCTCCAATTCTTTAGCCAATTCTGTTGGTATCATCACGGCCCTTAGTAGTCCTCCCTTACCATTGACAACGTATTTCTCTCCTTCAAGTCCTGCAAATAAATCATCTCTCCACTGTCTTTGGGTTGAAGGAGACAGCTCATCAATACGCCTTAAGGTGTAAATCTCCTTGGCTCTTAACCCTGCTTGATAGCACAGTTTTGTTGATAGGCGAGTGCGGGCTTGCTGCCTATTCATGATTTTTTCGATAGAAGTGATGGGGTAGGCTCGATTCGTTTTCTCTCTATCTTTGAGTCCAGAAGGTAGGGCTAATTTCACTCCAGGTTTATTGATAGAAAGTATTCGTTCTAATACCTTTTTCTCATTTTGAAGGCTCTTTTTGCAAATTTCATCTTTACGAATTTTAAGCCACGCTTTGGCTCTTTTTTGATTTAAGTTGTTAATGTTTCTTATATTCAATCTTTCCATAATGCGATAGGTAATATCTAAGTGGTGATTAAACGTTCTCACACTTCGAATCATTCCTTGGGGAGCTTCTGTTTTACTTTTTCCTAAAGCATTATAATGTTGATTGAAGAACTGGCGAATGTAATGTTTTACTTGTCTTTTTTGCTTTGATGTGAATTTGTTCTCTTTTCTTTCCATCGTCTTAATGCTTTGCCTATCGTTGTTATGCTGCAATCTACGTTTTTATAGTAGTAGAGCCAACCCTTAATATGTCTCATTGTGCACCCATGCAGACTGTAAAGATACTCTACCTCATTCTTTATTAAAATCAATGAGAGTTGGTTAGGATTGTTTGGTAACGTTCTGGCTGCCTTTTCTTTTGGTGGTAATTGGGATTTCACTTGACTGATTGATATGAAATTTCGAATGCCACTTGCTGATGATTTAAAAGGAAGAAGTTGAGAGATTTTCTCATAGCTTACGCGGTGGTGCCTCAATGTTAGGATAAGGTTTTTATATTCGTCATACTTGCTCCCTTGCCTCAAGTGTCCATTTTTAATCGTTTCAAACTCTTGCCTCAATTGTGATTTTTCAGTGTTATTCATGGTGAGTCCAAATGAAATCTTAGGGTGTTTAATGCGCAGAATTTGCGTATGTAGTTACTTTGATGTTTCAGGTGTATTTTGCCTCAAATTTTCATATGCAGCAATGGGTTGGGCTCCCTCTGGGCATCACTTTTTAAGTGTGCCCTGAGGGAGCGGAGGCGTGTGAATGGCCCTTTAAATAAGAATGTTGAGGCAAAAGGCAATAAAAATGAGGCAATAGTATTTAAATGGTCTACTGACTTCTTTAATTATGATTTAAATAGTGAGGCAACCCATGCTCTTTGGTGAGTTTTTCTCTATGTTTCAATATTGTCGATATTGAGGCAATAATAGGTGAGGTGAGGCAATGGGTATTTATCGACTAAGAAGTGTAATGAATGAGGCAAGATGAGTAATGAGTGGTTGAAACAAAGCTAAAACTTTCATTATGTGTGATTTAAATAACCTTTGGGTTATATTAATTTGTTCTTTTGTTTTATTTTTGGCTGCTGTGGCTTGGGTTTATCATATTTACTCTAATTAGTCACGAATTAGGCGGCACTATTTTTCTACTATTTTTTGTCTTTCTAATTCGTGACAATTGTTATTCCTTTTTTACAATAAAGTTCTTAAAAGGCTCTTATTGAGAAAAACAAAAGGAATAAGTCATGTCAAACGCTCTATTTGTATTTGAAGGTAATATAGGTCAAACCCCAGAATTGCTCTGGCAACCAGGTAATGAAAAGTCTAACGGTCAATCTCGACCGCTTTTAAAATTTACAGCCAAATATGACCGACTGGTCAAAACCAATAATCAAGAACAACCTTATGAAGATAAAGGGGGTTTTTGGGTCAACATTGATTATTGGCGAAATAACGCCGAAGAGTGGGCGAAGTTATTGCAAAAAGGGATGCGAGTACGCATTGAAGGTCAATTAAGAATGGACACTTGGCCTGATAAAAATAACCCAGGTCAAACGCAATCGGGCATGGCATTAACGGCGTCCTCTATCTCCATATTACCCTCCCGCCTGGAATCGGTCGTGATGAAATCACGTCAATCATCACGACCTTCTGATGCGAGTTCGCCTGGCTATTCTCAACAACCTACCCACAACAGCGAGCACTATGGCAGCGAGGCGTTTGGTGGTGATGACCAATATGACGAGTGGGGGCAATCATGAGCAGTTTGACCAAAGCGATTGTGTTATTGCGCGCCCGAGTTCGGGCGCGCCATCAAGGCGACGTTGAGCAACTAAAGCAGCTCAACGCCGATTTGATGGAGTGTCAACCTTTTGTCGGTCAAGTTCAGCAAGCGTTGAAATTAAACCGCGATGGCATGACGCTTTCCAAAGTCACACCAGGTTGGGTGAAGTCGAAAATGAGAGCGCCAGAGGGGGCGTTATGAGGCTGTTTTTGTGTGAAAAACCCTCCCAGGGGCGAGATATTGCCAAGGTGCTTGGGTGTCATGAAAAGCTCGACGGCGCCCTGAAAGGGGGGCGTGACGTCGTCACGTGGGGCTTTGGTCATTTGCTGAGTCAAGCGGACCCAGAAGCGTACGATGATGCGTTAAGTGAATGGTCCCTTGATACGCTGCCGATTGTACCAGAGCGGTGGAAAATGGTCGTTGGCAAAGATAAGTCCAGTAATTAAAGGGTTGCTGGCGAAAGCCAGT
>NZ_JBFRRH010000132.1:0-1157 GCF_041472995.1 Vibrio sp. 10N.261.46.A3
GTGTTCATTATTCCTATTATAATGGAATGGTCGCCCCTCCCTCAGCCTTCTACTATGAAGGTAACAATGAGATAGGAGAAAGAGCATGACTGTAACAACGGTAGGTATCGATTTAGCTAAAAATATATTCCAAATCCATGGTGTTGACCAACATGGAAAAACCATCCTGAAAAAGAAACTTAAACGGGACCAGCTTTTTACATTCTTTGCCAATAAAGAACCCTGTCTTATCGGAATGGAAGCGTGCAGTGGGGCTCACTTTTGGGCGAGAGTCTTGGCGAATCAAGGGCACCATGTGAAGTTAATGGCACCTCAGTTTGTTAAGCCTTACGTAAAAACCAATAAAAATGATGCCGCGGATGCCGAAGCTATTTGTGAAGCCGTTACCCGACCGAACATGCGTTTTGTTGGAATAAAATCCCCCGACCAACAAGCTTTACTCTCTCTTCACCGTGCCCGTTCGGGATTAATCAAAGCCCAAACCGCACAAATTAATCAAGTAAGGGGGCTTCTCACTGAATTTGGGATCATCATACCCATCGGAAAAGCGGCCGTTAACCGATATTTACCGCTAATTTTAGAGGATGCTGACAATGGCCTACCCGACACGTTTCGTCAGGTTATCTCTCGGTTGTATGAGCATTTAAAGGAATTGGGCGAACACATTGAGCAATACGACCGCCTCCTCAATGAGCACTTTAAGCATTGTGAATTAAGCCAACGGATAGCTTCTCTACCGGGTATCGGACTTATCAGTGCGACTGCCATTGTCGGCACGATTGGGGATGCCTCCGAGTTCAAGAATGGACGTCAGCTATCCGCGTGGTTGGGGCTGGTACCTCGACAACATTCTAGCGGGGGTAAAAACACCTTACTTGGGATAAGTAAACGGGGAGATGCTTACCTGAGAACGCTACTGATTCATGGCGCACGCTCTGTTTTGATCGCCAGAAAAAACAAAGTTTCTTCGGAAAGTTGGTTAGGGGGACTTATCCATCGACGAAACACCAACGTAGTCGCAGTAGCACTGGCCAATAAAAACGCACGGACACTCTGGGCTATGCTCACACGAGGAGAAGACTACAACCCCAAACAATACCCCGATGCCTTTGCGAGTTAATTTCGCTCAAATGGCTGGTATTTAACATATGATAGCT